>JAJXWS010000109.1 GCA_021781495.1 Acidobacteriota bacterium
CATCAAGGCTGGCATGGGCATCGAGGCTGGCGAGGGCATCGAGGCTGGATGGGGCATCGAGGCTGGCTCGGGCATCAAGGCTGGCTCGGGCATCGAGGCTGGCTTCCAAATTTCCGCGAAGAAAACCATCAGCGCAAAACTGCGGGTCTTCGCTGGCCTTTGCATCTGGCGTCTGCCGAATAGGTCAGAAACGACAATCACCGCGCAGCGCGTGGAAGGAACCGTGTGCTTCGGCGATGTGAAACTACTGGCCGCCGATACCGCTGAAGCGCCGGCGACCGCCGCAACTACAGCCACCGAAACCGAAAGCTAACGAGACCTGGTCGCGCGCGAAATAAGCACGGCTCAATACGCGCAGGGTGAAAGGCACACCCCTCCTAGGCCACAGCCGAAAGATCGAGGGCAGCAAATGGAGCAGCAGGTAGTTGGTCAGATCGCAAACGTCATCAAGCAGGCCCGCTATGGTTTCATCCATGACGGGACCGGCAAGAGGTACTTCCTTCACCAGTCGGCCATGAGGGAGCGCCGGCCAATCCCCCCGCAGGGAACGCGAGTCTCCTTCTTCATAGCACCGCCCCTCGACAAAGAGAAGCTGGAACGCGCCGTCAACGTGGAGGTTTTATGACACGCTGGTGCCTCGAATGCGCCCAGCAGGGGCAGCATCAGGCCGCGACCAAAGAGGTCGACGGCGACCCGCTCATCGAGGGCAAAGAGCACAAGGCATTTCCAGGGGTGGCACTCTGATGAGACCACGCAAAAAGATACTCCTCTGGAGCGAGCGCGAAGACGAGGCTGGGATGCCGCCCTTCATGCTCAACACGCAGCCCTGGTTCGCGGTGACCAAGTGCACCGCGGCGGAATTCCCCGGCGCTCTGGCCGAGACCACCGACCTCTCGCTGGTGATCCTGCTCGACAACGGCAACCGTGAGCTGACAGCGACGCTGGCTTCGCTCACCAGGCGCGCGGATTGCGGCCCTGTGCTGATCGTCGCCAAGGCAAAGGGCGAACCCATCGACAGCGCCGACGCGGCGGCTGTGCTGCCCTACGGCGCCAGCAATGCCGAACTCCTTGATCGGGCGCGCATCCTCACCGCCCGCAAGCGCGGCCCGAAGCCCCAGCGCAAGCCGGCGCAGACGGTCACGGCGGTGCAATCCCTCGCGGAGGTCGCATAGATGGCCGCGAAATGGCAGCAATGGATGCCCCTCTACCTCAACCGCCTGCGTGGCAGCCTCTCAGTCCAGGCAATGAGCGGTGACGCTTTCAAGGGCTACATCTACCTCCTGATGGCGTCCTGGGAAAGCGAAGACTGCACGATCCCATCGAGCGACGCCGAACTGGCGGTGTTGAGCGGCCTGATGTCGAAGTGGAAGAAGAACGCGCCCGCAATTTGCGCCAAGTTTCAGGCGGTGACCGTCACGGTCGGCGACACGGTGACCGAAAGGCTACAGAACACGGTCCTACTTGAAATCTGGAAGGACACGAAGCGGATTTACGACGCCCGGTCTCTGAGTGGTCACCGCACAAATCAAATACGGTCACCGAAGCAAGCGAAAGACGGCGACCGCTACGGTGACCATGACGCTATCCCCCCCACAAGAACAGGGACAGTAACAGAGACAGAGACAAAAACAGGAACAAGGGGAACACCCCCTTCCGCTCCGCCCGATCTCACTCCCGTCAACGCCGAACCCCTCGACCCGCTGCCCTTCGACGCCGAGCCGGAAGATAACATCCCCGACGGCCTGGCCCCGATGCAATACGCGCACTTCGTGCTCACCGAGGCGGCAATCCCCGCTGGCTATGCGCTCAAGGTGAAAACCGGCGACGCGATTGAGATGCTCGCCCGGCTGGAGTCCTGCGGCATGGCTGCGGCTACCAAGCGCCTGCTCGACCGGATGCGCGCGGCCCAGGCCCGTGGCGACAAGGTGAACGGCTTCTGGCTCGAAGACGGCCGCTGGAAGAAAGAATCGGGCGACTCCGCCGATGCCGAGCGCGACGCCTTCCTTGCGGGGGCGAAGAAATGACACGCGAACAGCTCTGGAAAATCTACCAGGATGCTTGCGCGGCCACTGGGCGCACAGCGATCAGCGCACAGGCTGAGCCCTGGATGGCAGTACTCGGCGGCTTCGAGGAGCGCGACGTGCGCGCGGCGCTGGTCACCTGGTGGGGCGACGCGGAACCGGTTCAAACCGGCAGCGGCTTTCGCACGCGCGGCTCGATGATGCCGGCGGCGTCGGACCTGAAAGCCGTGGTGCTCGATGCGCTGCGCAAGGACCGCGAGGCACGGCGGTTCCAGCCCTGCAACCGGCGCACGAAGGAAGACAGCGGCAAAGAGCTCGCCTGCGACAAGGGCGATCTCTGGGCGCGCGATCCCGGCGGCTACTGGGAACGCGCCGGCAAGTGCCCCTGCCGCGTGAAGTGGGAGCAGACGAACGGAAAGGCGGTAGCGGCATGATCGACTGGGCTGTAAGCGCCGACTGCGCACACTACGATTGCGAATCCTGCACCGGCAAAGACTGCGAGTGCTCCTGCCATGCGTTCCCGCGCAATGACGACGGCGACCCGGTCAGCCTGGAGCCCTACGAGGCCGACGACGATCCCCTGCGCGGCATCGCCCACGGCTGCATCTTCGGCGCCCTGATCTGGGCTGGCTTGATCCTGGCCGGGTGGCTCATCTGGAAGGCGGTCAGGTAATGGCGATTCGCGAGGCTGTGATCTGCGATGAATGCGATGCCCTCAAGCGCGAGGTCAATCACTGGTGGCGCGGCTATCTCAGGAATGATGGTTCGCTCTATCTGCTGCCATGGGATTCTATTCCGGTTTTGGGGTCGGATGCTTCGACAAAAAGCGAAGTGCACCTGTGCGGCTCAAATTGCGCACTGCGATGGGTAAGTGCGCAGATGGCGGTGATCGCGAAGACACCAGAAGGGGGATGTATCCATGCCTGAACTGCGTCTGGAGATCGGCGGCGTGCCGCCCACGATGATCTGTGAGATGTGCGGAGAGCGATGCCAGAAGCGCGGCAACGGCACTCAGAAGTACTGTGAGACTTGTTCTGAGATCGCCGACACAAAAAGGAAGCGCACTTGGGCACAGCGAAACCCACTAACCAAGGATCAATTACGGCACATCCGCAATAACCGAGCTGCCGCAAAAACCGACGTTCTGACGGCGTGGAGTGGGAGAAGTTCGGAATCGGCAAGGTCGATTGATTGGATGAGTGAACCGGCCCCGACGCTCGCATGGGCGGTGCGCGTGAAGGTTCCGTTTCTCTATCGGATGTCAAAGAATGCGATCTTTACGACGAACCGATTTGGCCATGTTGCTCTTCGGCGCGAGGCGAAAGCGATTAGGCATGAGATCACGCTCGTTGTGCGGGAGTCGCTCCGCAGGCTGGACGACTATGGATTTGAGATCAAAAGCAACAAGCTTTGGATCGATCTTCTCGTGCAGAAGCCAAACCACCGCGGAGATGCAATCAACGTCGTGGATTTAGTGTGCGATGCCATCAAGGACGCCTGCGGGCTCGATGATCGGTGGTTCTCGATCCGGCGCATCGACTGGGAAATCGTCAAAGACCAACCCTATCTTTTCATTGGGATCGGTCAGGAAGAGTGCGAAGAGGGGCGCGTGTGTTCGGCCTGCGGGGCTATTCAAGATCGCACAATGTTCCCGAAAAACTCTCACGACAAAGAAGGCATCTCTAGGATTTGCAAGCCGTGCCTGAAGGTACGGCGTGAAGTCCAGGGAAAGTCTCGCGTCATTCGGACCGAGCAAGAGGGGCTGTTTGGGGGTGCGCAGTGAAGGCACCGCTCTGCATCGACTTCGCCCTCTCCAGCCACATCGCGCGCTGTTTCAAGCCGGTCCTATTGGAGGCCACCACATGACCCTGTTCGATCTGGTTGAAGAGGTCCAAGAGAAGACGCACCTGGGCGAGTTGGAGATTCTCGACCGCGTGCAGCGGGCATGGCCCAGCCACCAGCATTTCAGCCCCACCCAGGCCGCGCTGATGGTCCGCGCGATCCAGCGGGACGGGAAGAAAGAGAGGGCCGCGGTATGAAGGACTTCTTCCGCAACGTGGCCGCGTTCGTGTTCGTTGGCGTGCTGTTTCTCGTCCTGCTCTGGGTCGCCGGATGCAACTTCGACGGCACCTGGGACGACCTGCAATGGGATCACCCGACCAACTGGCTCGACCAGGCACAGCACCCGGAGGCGCACTGATGCAGCCGACGACATGCCCGATGTGCGGTCACCGCTCCCCCAGGCACGCGGCCATCGAACCTGCGCTGATTGCGGCAAGCGGATGGGCTACCGCGATAAGTGGTTCATTGGCGGCGACGGCAAGCTGCACCACAAAAACTGCGCGAGCCCAGTGGCGCCGGGGAAGGAAACACCGGAACCAGAGCGCAGCCAAACCCTCGAACTGCTGGAGGCGAAGGAATGGCTTCAATTCCGTTGACAAAAGGACAATGCGCCATCGTTGACGACGCCGACTTTGATCGGCTCAACCAGTGGAAATGGCACGCCGCGTGGTCAAAAGGGACGAAGAGCTTCTACGCGGTGCGGAGCGACGGGGAACAGACGGTCTGGATGCACCGCGAGATCGTCGGGCTCAAACCGAAGCAGGGGTTCGATGTAGACCACATCAACCACGACACCCTCGACAACCGCCGCTCTAATCTGCGACGAGCAACCCATGCGCAGAATTGCTGGAATCAGAGACGACCCAAGAACAACTCGACCGGATACAAGGGCGTCGTCTACCGCAGAGCGCGGCGGCACTTCGTTGCGCGCATTCGCGTGAGAGGAAAGCTGATCTATCTCGGTTCGGCTCCCACGGCGAAAGCCGCTCATGAAATTTACGTGGCGGGTTCGAGTCAACACTTCGGAGAGTTTGCTGGGGGGAACGATGCAATTCGCGCTTGATTTTACGGGGAGGCTCCCCGTTACAGTGCAGGACGGCATGAAGCGGGCCGACGATCACGCGGACCAAAGATGGAAGGCGATCTTTGACGCCTGCGTGCTGGCCGCGGCGCGCAAGAAGGCGGAAATCACCAGCGACGACGTGCTGGCCGAGCTCGAGGTGCTACCCGGCGCTCCCTCGACACACAACCTCGCGGCCATCGGGCCAGCCATGAAGCGCGCGGCGCAGATGGGGATTCTGGCGCGGACCGACCGCTGCGTGCGCAGCCGGATCGGGCACAAGAACGGCAACCTGCACGCGGTGTGGGTGAGCCGGTATTTCCGGCCAGTGGAGGCATGATGAGCGAGGTTACGATACTCCCGCGTTGGATTGACAAGCCTGCCTCGCAGCCGAAGTTGCGGGTGGAAGTGATGAAGCCGTGGCTGCTCGATGTGTGGGAACTGCTGCCGACAAATGCTCCGAATCCGTGCATCTGCCAGCCATTCTGCTGCTACATCAACACGGTGATTTTTTACCTGAAGCCGTACACGTTGCGAGACCACCACCACTTCTACCGCTGGTCAGATGGCTGGCACGTGGAGAAGCCCGGCCACAGCTATGAGGAGTGGGATCGCATCGACACTGCGCTGACCTGGGATTCGCGCGTCGTGTTCCGGGATGAAGAGTTCGAGTGTGGCGGAGGAACGGTGCTCTGGCATAAGAAGCGGTGGTGGATGAAGCATTGGGCACGTCGCCGGAAGATGGCTTGATATGGAACAGCTTTCCCTTGCGATGGGAACTGAGCACGTCTGCCCGCAGTGTGGCGTGGTCTACCGCTGCGACGAGGACGATTGCACTGTGCAGCGCGAATACGACTGCGTGGACTGTATGCCCGGAACCTATCGGAGCATCTACAACGCGCACAGCACCTGGGGCGGCAACCGGGCCAAGCACGATCCGGTGTGGGCGGCAAAATTGGCTCGCATCGAAGCGCGGATGCGAAATTGCAGTCCGCCGCTGCAAATTGCGCCAGCCGAGTCGTCGCCCTGCGACCTCACGAAGTTAGACGGCAACACATAACCCGGCCCGGATGGGCGAACGGAGGCAACACAATGGAATCTGTAACCTTCTTTCCCGGCGCCAACCGCCGGGTGACCCTGGGAAGCCCCACCAAGCAATGCTCGAACGGCCGCATCGTCTTCGCGGTCCAGATGCCGCTCACGGGCGAATCGTTCGCCAGCCTGCCGGATTGGGTCGGCTCGGGCTTCGAGGCCGTGTCGAAGAACTTCATGGAAGTCAACCCCGAAGTGCAGGAAGTGAGCGACCTCGCGCTGGCCTTCTCGAACGACGCGCCCAAGGGTGAGCTGTTCGCGCCGCCATCGGCCAAGCTGCCGGGAGCCTCGCTCAAGGGCTTCAAGATCGTCCGCGCTGGCGAACCCGACGACCCGGAGATCGAGTTGCACTTCAAAGCCTACGGACCCTTCACGCGCGACTTCTGGGCATCGATCGGCGAGATGGCTGGCCAGGAGGTATACATGGCGTTCCCGTCAACGGTCGGCGGTACGGTGACCGTGGCGAAGACCGCGCCAGTGGACGACGATGAAGGGCTCGACCTGGAACCGGAGGCCGGCGAGATCGAGAGCCTGAGCGGCGACATTCCCGAAGACCCCAGCCTGAGCGAAGAGTTCGGCGAGGAGTTCGAAGACCAGGTGCGGAAGTCGATGGGAGCACCGGAACCGTTCGGCGATAAGCCCCGCCTGGTGGATGCGCGCGAGACGGCTGCCGAGCGCAAGGCCCGCAAGTCCGGGCCGAAGGAACCTGAAGAAGTGCCACGAAAAACAGGTAGAATCGAAGCCAAAAGGCGCACGGAAAAGTCTGGCGGTCAACTGACGACGATGAATGGGGCGGCTATAAGGCACCCCGGAGGACAGCTCGTGCATATTGAAGAACAGATCCGAGGAAAATGCAGTTACGCGACGGACTGGAGATCTCTCCTCCTCCGTGGGAACCTTTGGCGGATTGTCAGAAACGGATTTTCGAGCCACCTTTCAATGGTGGATCACGATCCGCGAAGAGGGGAATTCGCATTAGACTCTGGCACTTACACCTTCTCTCCGGACGACAAGTGGGGGTATATCGTAATTACCTATCCCTACGTCAGGGGGAATGACTAGATGCAGATCTCCATCTTCAACCGCGAGCCGCGCCCGTGCATTCTGGCGCGGCTCGCCTGCATAAAGTGCGGGCCGGTGCGCATGGCGCTGGCCCCGCAAGACGAACCGATCACCAGCCTCGAATGCCCGTACTGTTTCAGCGAGGCGAAAGCGCA
>JAJXWS010000110.1 GCA_021781495.1 Acidobacteriota bacterium
TGGCCGGTTAGGCGTCCGCCCTCGGCGTGGAGGGTGGTGGTGCGGCAGTCGATGTAGTAGTCGCTGGTGCCGCCGGAGGAGAGCTTGAACTGGCCGAGGCGGAAGCTGATGCGCGCGAGAAGCGAGAGCAGTTGCTGGGCGTAGGTTGGGGTGGTCATCAAGAGAGATTGTAACGGGAAGCGGAGGGCGGGACTACATGTGCTCCAGATGGCGGAAGCCGTGGGTGCCAACCATCATGAGGGCAAAGAGGAAGAAGTTGTAGCTGGCGTGGACGAGGACACTGGCGGCGAGAGAGCGGGTGGCCAGCCGCGTGATGCACAGGACAAGGCTGACGGTGAGCAGCAGCAGGAAGGGACCGACGGCGTAGCCGGTCTGGTCCGCGTGCATGAGGGCGAAGGGCAGGCTGGTGAGCAGGCTGCCGATGGCCATGGCGGGCAGGGACCATTGGGGGTGTCCGTCGGCGTCGAGGGGGCGGGGCAGTTTGCCGGCGGTGTGCTCCATGGTCCAGTCGCAGGCGGTGCAGAGGGCGGGCAGGAGAAAGCCGCGGAAGCCGAGCTCCTCAAAGAACGGCGCGAGGGTGACGCCGAAGGCGAAGAGGATCCATGCGGCGCCGGGCATGCGGAAGAGGCGGTCGATGGGCGTGTCAGACGGGCTGGGGATGAGCCAGCCGTTGAGCAGGGCCAGCAGGAAGCAGACCATGGCCGCGCTGATGAGAGCGCCGCGCAGGCGCAGGGCAACATCTGATCGCCAGTGGATGCCGGCGAAGAAGCCCTTGCGCCAGAGGATCGGAAAGACGATGAGCGAGCAGCCGAAGGTGATGAGGTAGAAGAGGCCTTCGCTGCCGAGGGTGTAGTGAATGTCACCAAGCGCCTGCTGGATGGTGGAGATGCCGAAGAGGTGGAAGTAGAGGGCCGAGCGGGCGAGCAGACTGGTGCTGAAGAGGCTGCCGAGGCAGAGGAGGATGAGGATTCCGACGTGGCCGAAGTGGGGAATACGCTCCTGCGGCTCAGGCTCGGGCGTGAGGTAGTCGCGGAAGAGCGGCAGATCCGGCAGGACGGAGGGATCCTGTGGCATGAGCTCAGGCGCAGTGCCCGGAAGTCCATGCGGGAATGCGCTGGCCGGCGCTATCGGTCCGGCAGGTTGCTCGGGATCGATGGGCGTTTCTTCTGGCAGGTAGCTCATTGGATCCCCGATTTCTTGCGGGTGGTGGACTTGGCTGGCTGTTTGGCCGCGCGCCTGGGCTTGGAGGCTGCGGGCTTACCGGAGGCTGGCTCTGCGGCTGCGGCGGAGTGAGCAGGCGGGGCTGCGACGGCCTCGGCGGCTTCATCGAAGTCGATGGCCTGCAGGTGGCCTCCGGCGGAGGTGTAGTAGCGGGCGAGGAACTGGCCTGTGTAAGAGCCGGGCGTGGCGGCGATGCGCGCCGGGCGGCCCTCGCCGACGAGCTGGCCACCATCTTCGCCGCCTTCGGGGCCGAGGTCGATAATCCAGTCGGCGTTGCGGATGACGTCGAGGTTGTGCTCGATGATGATGACGGAGTTGCCGAGGTCGGTGAGGCGATGGAGGACCTCGAGGAGCTTGCGCACGTCATCGAAGTGCAGGCCGGTGGTGGGCTCGTCGAGCAGGTAAAGGGTGCGTCCGGTCTGGCGCTTGCTGAGCTCGCGGGCGAGCTTCATGCGCTGCGCTTCTCCGCCGGAGAGCGTGGTGGCGCTTTGGCCAAGATGGATGTAGCCGAGGCCGACATCGACGAGGGTTTGCAGCTTCTGCTTGAGCTGGGGCACGTTGGCCAGGACGGCGAGAGCATCTTCGATGGTGAGGTCGAGAATGTCTGCGATGGAGTGGCCGTGGAATTTGACGGCCAGAGTCTCCTGGTTATAACGGCGTCCATTGCAGACTTCGCACTGCACGTAGACGTCGGGCATGAAGTTCATTTCGATGCGGCGCTGGCCGTCGCCCTGGCAGGCCTCGCAGCGGCCTCCGGTGACGTTGAAGCTGAACCGGCCGGGTTTGTAGCCGCGCTCGCGCGATTCGGGAAGCATGGCGAAGAGGTCGCGGATGGGCGAGAAGACGCCGGTGTAGGTGGCGGGGTTGGAGCGCGGCGTGCGGCCGATGGGCGACTGATCGATGCGAATGACCTTGTCGATCTGATCGGCTCCGGTGAGCTCGTCGTGCGCGCCGGGCTCCTCGCGGGAGCCGTAGAGGGTTTTGGCGAGCGAGCGGTAGAGGATGTCGTTGATGAGGGTGCTTTTGCCGCTGCCGCTGACGCCGGTGACCACGGTCATGACGCCGAGCGGGATGCGAATGGTGAGGTCCTGCAGATTGTGCTCGCGCGCGCCGGCGACGGTGAGCCACTTGCCGCTGAGCGGGCGCGGCGCGGGGCGTTGGAGGATGGAGGCTGCGCCGGAGAGATAGCGTCCGGTGAGGGACTCGGGGCAGTCCATGATCTGCTGCGGCGTGCCCTGGGCGACGACCTGACCGCCAAGACGCCCGGCACCGGGGCCGAGGTCGAGCACGTAGTCGGCGTGGCGGATGGTGTCCTCATCGTGCTCGACGACGAGGACGGTGTTGCCGAGGTCGCGGAGCTGCTCGAGGGCGTGAATGAGGCGCGTGTTGTCGCGCTGGTGCAGGCCGATGGAGGGCTCGTCGAGGACGTAGAGAACGCCGCGCAGGCGGGAACCGATTTGCGTAGCGAGACGGATGCGCTGGCCTTCTCCGCCGGAGAGCGTGGCGGCATTGCGGTCGAGCGAAAGGTAGTTGAGGCCGACGGCGCAGAGGAACTCGAGGCGCTCGACGATCTCGCGACGAATGCGCTCGGCGATGAGGGCTTCGCGCGCGGAGAAGCTGAGGTTGATGGCGGCGGAGAGGGCGCGATTCAAGGGAAGCGCAGTGAAGTCGGCGATGGAGAGGCCACCGATTTTGACGGCGAGCGACTCCGGGCGCAGGCGCTTGCCACGGCAGACGGGGCAGGGCGTGGCGGACATGAAGCTCATCATGTACTCGCGATAGCCGTCGCTGCGGGCTTCCTCGATGCTGTCGCGCAGGTACGCCAAGATGCCGTGGAAGCCGGTGCGCGGGGCTTCGCCCTTGGGCGGGCCATAGACGAGGATGTGCTGATGCTTTGCGGGCAGATCCTCAAAGGGCTGCTTGAGGTCGATCTTGTAGCGGTCCGCAGCGAGCTGGATCAGCTTGAGAAGGTATTGCGAGGCGGAACCGGGGCCGAGGCCTCCATCGAGCAGGGGCTTGGACCAGTCGGTGATGACCTTGGCGGGATCGAAGTCGTAGAGCGAGCCGAGGCCGTGGCACTCAGGGCATGCGCCGAACGTGGAGTTGAAGGAGAAGCTGCGCGGCTCAAGCCGAGGCACGTCGAGGCCGCAGTCCGGGCAGGCCATGGAGGATGAGAACAACTGCTCGTCGCCGTTGGCGAGCGTGATGAGGACGAGGCCGTTGGCAAGTTGCAGGGCCTTGGTGACGGCGGCGTCGAGGCGCTTTTCCACGGAGGATTTGCCGGGCGCCTGCGACGGGGCGGATCGCTGGGCGGCATCCTCTGCGGTCTGCTTGAGCAGGATGCGATCGACGACTGCCTCGATGGTGTGGTTCTTGCGCTTGTCGAGCGCGACGGGCTCAGATAGGTCGCGAAGCTCGCCATCGACGCGGGCGCGGAAGCCCTGCTGGTCGAGCTCGTCGAGGAGGTCTTTGAACTCGCCCTTGCGGCCGCGCACAACGGGAGCCATGACGGTGACACGCTCTCCGGTGCCGAGCTGCAGGATGCGCTGCACGATCTGGTCGGCGGTCTGGCGGGCGATGGGCCGGCCGCAGTTTGGGCAGTGCGGCGTGCCGACAGAGGCGTAGAGGAGGCGCAGGTAGTCGTAGATTTCGGTGATAGTACCGACGGTGGAACGTGGGCTGCGGCTGGTGGTCTTCTGCTCGATGGAGATGGCGGGGCTGAGACCCTCAATGGAGTCGACGTCGGGGCGCTCGATCTGGTCGAGGAACTGGCGGGCGTAGGCGGAGAGGGTTTCAACGTAGCGGCGCTGGCCCTCGGCGTAGATGGTGTCAAACGCGAGCGAGCTCTTGCCCGAGCCGGAGAGACCGGTGACCACGGTGAGGGTGTTGCGCGGAATGCGCACACTGATGTCGCGTAAGTTGTGCTGACGCGCCCCGCGCACCGAGATGTGAGTAATGGACATGGCCAGGCAAATTGGGAGCGGTGGGCGATCTCAGAGTGTGCAACCGATTGTTTCCGAACGCAACCCTCTAGGGGTATTCTATTGGTCAACAGAAAAGAGGGTCAACGCGCGGTGATTTTCTGCGAGAATCGCAGGGATGATTCTTGCGGCCGGTGACGAGGACCCTGACTGGCCGAAGAGCTGCAAGACGGTAGAGTGCGAACCTTGGTTGGCTGAATGAGGCAGGAGCAATGGCGGATTTGCTGAATTTGATCATGTTGGTTTGCGCGTCGTTGGGCTCGATGGCTTTTGGCGTACTGGCGGCGTACGGAATCTTTCGAGCGGGGTTTGCGCTGATGCGTCCGCAGCGACCCGCGATGGCAGTGAAGACGCGGCCTGAGACAGCCGGGGCGTTGTAAAGCTGCAGCGCAAGAGAGAACGGAGAAAGCCGGGAGCCGATGCGCGCGAGTTGCGCGGTCGGCTTTTGTGTTTTTGGCGGCGGGGTTTTACGCGACAGAGAAGAGGCCGGGCAGAGTTTCTCCAGCCTTGCCCTCGACAACCTGGGTGAAGGCGTAGGCATTGAGCGGAGGTTCGGGGCCGATGTAGACGGTGCGCGCGCCTTTCTGGCGTGCCCAGTTGACGAAGCCCGCCGCGGGATAGACCGAGCCCGAAGTGCCGATGACGAGCATGAGCGTGGATTGCGCGATCTCGGCCTGGATGCGATCCATCTCGAAGGGAATCTCACCGAAGAAGACAATGTGCGGGCGCAGGCGCCCGCCACAGGAGCAGCGGCCTACTTCCGCAAGGCTGCTGTAGATGGCGTGGTCAGAAACGGGCGGGCGGCCGCAGTCGCGCTCGCAGCGGGATTTGGCCAGCTCGCCGTGCATGTGCACGAGACGCCGCGAACCGGCGCGCTCATGCAGATCGTCGACGTTCTGAGTGCAGAGGAAGAAGCGGTCGCCGAGCTGGTGCTCAAGCTGCGCGAGCGCGAAGTGCGCGGGATTGGGTTGCGCCTTTGCGCCGGCGGCGCGACGGGCCGAGTAGAAGGCCCAGACCTCGGCGGGATTGCGCTGCCATGCGTCGGGGGTGCAGACATCCTCAATGCGGTAACCGGCCCAGAGGCCGTCTTCGGCGCGAAATGTCGGGAGTCCGCTTTCTGCGCTGATGCCTGCGCCGGTAAGCACAAAGACGCGGTCACTTCCTGTGATGGAGATGCGAGACATTTTTGACCCAGGCCCTTGCTTTGATGATACGGGATTATCCACGGCACGCGAGGACGGCGCGCGGGGACGGCGCACGCCGTGGATGCCGGTTCGCAGCTGGCTGGCTGCGTTATGGCTCCAGCAGAATCTTGCCGGTGGTGCGGCGGGACTCCATGTCGATCTGGGCCTGCGCGGCCTGGGCAAGCGGATACATGAACTCGGTGCGCAGTTTGAGCTCGCCGGTTACGGCCCAGTCGAGAACCTTGCCGGCGCGCCACTCAAGCTCAGAGCGCGTGGCGACGTAGTGCCAGAGGGTGGGCCGGGTGATGAAAAGAGAGCCCTTGCTGCTGAGCTGGATGAGGTCGAAGAGCGGAACGGGTCCGCTGGATGCTCCGAAGAGCGCGAACAAACCGCGCGGACGTAGGCAGTTGAGGCTCTTGTCGAAGGTGGTTTTGCCGACGGAGTCGTAGACCACGTCAACGCCTTTGCCGCCGGTGAGGCGCTTGACCTCGGTTTCGAAATCCTGCTGGGTGTAGAGAATGACGTCTTTGGCGCCGGCTTCGCGCGAGAGCTCCGCTTTCTCGGGCGTGGACACGGTGGTGATGACGCGGGCGCCGAGGCGCGAAGCCATCTGCGTGAGCAGGAGGCCGACACCGCCGGCGCCGGCATGGACGAGAGCGGTGTCGCCGGCCTTGAGGGGATAGGTGGAGTAGGCGAGATAGTGTGCTGTCATGCCCTGGAGCATGGCCGCGGCGGCCTGCTCGGGCGTGAGGCGGGATGGCACTTTGATGAGCTGCGCGGCGGGCACCAGCGCGTACTCGGCGTAGCTGCCGAGCACGCCGACGGAGGCGACCATGTCGCCGGCCTTGAAGCCGGTGACGCCGGGGCCTAGCTCCTCAATGGTGCCGGCGGCCTCGCTGCCGGGGACGAGGGGCAGGGTCGCCTTGTAGGTGCCCTTGCGGAAGTAGATCTCAATGAAATTGACCCCGACTGCTTCCACACGGATCAACACCTGTCCGGGGCCCGGCTCGGGTATGGGCAAATCGACCAGTTTAAGGACTTCTGGTCCGCCGATGGACTGAATCTGAATCGCTTTCATAACAGGCCAGCATGCACCCATTGGCGGCGTTGCTGCAAGAGCCAAGACAGGGAGGGGTAGGCAGGAGGCAGCGGAGAGGAAAGCAAAGCCCCGTCCGGAACGGGTCCGAACGGGGCTGCGAAGGTGCCTTGCGGCCGCTTAGAAGCTGTCTTTGCCGCCGGAGAGCATGCTGGGCTCTTCCGGAGTGCGCAGACGCACCAGGCGGTCAATGGCGTAGGGCGTGCGCTGCTGCGTGGTGTAGTAGTGGCGCACCTGCAACTCGCCCAGCAGACCGATAGCCAAAAGTTGAATGCCGGCCACGATGAGCACACCGGCAATGACGAACATGGGCCCGTGCTGGTCCATCACGTTCTGATGTGGCTGGATGATCTTCATCGCGAGGAGAAGCGCGGAGAGGAAGCTGCCCGCCAGGATGCTGAGCGCGCCAAAGCTGCCAAAGAAGTGCAGGGGACGGCTCATGTACTTGAGCAGGAAGCGGATGGTGAGCAGATCGAAGAAGACGCGGAAGGTGCGGCCGATGCCATAGTGGCTCTTGCCGCGCTCGCGGTTCACGTTCTTGATCGGAATTTCGCAGATGGACGCGCCGTACCAGCTGGCGAGCGCGGGGATGAAGCGATGCATCTCGCCGTATAGCGGGATGTTGGTGATGACTTCGCGGCGATAGGCCTTGTACGTGGTGCCAAAGTCGTGGATGTCAACGCCGGAGAGCTTGGCCATGAGCCAGTTGGCGCAGCGCGAAGGGATGCGGCGCATGACG
>JAJXWS010000111.1 GCA_021781495.1 Acidobacteriota bacterium
ATCTTCAATGGCAGTGGGGTCGTAGGCTTTGGGCAGGTCGTGAGGCATGAGGTTGGTTGAGAGCCCCCATGAATTTCGGCCAAAACCGCTGTTCCCAGAGGATTTCAGGCAAGGGGACCACCCCTAACTTTAGCAGATGAGGCGGCGTGGAGCCTGTTTAACGGCCGTCCGGCTGCGGGGCGCGTCGGCAAAGCAGAAGGGCCGCACCTGTGTGGCGCGGCCCCGCTGCTTGTGGCTCGGTTGCGTTTAGAAGGGATTCAGCTTGCCCAGGCCCTTCTTCTTTTTCTTCCGGCTGGTGGACTCGTCGTCCAGATTCGCCTTGGGCGCCTTCTTCTTCTTTTTGCCGGCGGCGGCCGTGTCGGCGGTCTGGGCCGGGGCCTGGCCGGGCTTGATATCGTTCACCTGCTCGGGCGCCTCAGAGGGCTTCTCGGCGGCGGGCAGAGCGGTGTTCGTGGAGCCGACCGGCTTGACCACGGCGTTCGGGTCGGTCGCCGGCGCGTTCACAATCGATACGCCTACGCCGGTTCCGCCCTCGGGAGCCGACATCTGCAGCGGCGCCTCAGAGGGCTGATCGCTGCGCGGCGGTTCGTTGGCGGCCGTGGGCTTAGCGGGAGCCGCCGGAGCGGCTGCCTTGCCCTCGTTGATGGCGGAGTTGAAGAGCGCAACGTTCTGCTTGGTGATGTCAGCAGCCAGCGTCCGCTTGGGATCGTCCAGGCTGGGATCGCCCACGTGCACGGCTTCCACCACCGAGGGGCCATGCTTGATGAGGCCCAGCGTGCGGTCCGTAAAGCGCAGGGGCTGGCGGCTGCGTTCCTCGGCGTCGCTCTCCGCGATGGCGGACTGGCTTGGCTCCGGAATGGGCCGGTTCATCGCCACCAGGCGGTCGCGCGCATCCTCAACGTGCGGCGCCATCGGGTAACGGGTAATCACCTTGTCGTAGGCCGCGGCGGCGCGATCCAGATACATGCTGCGCAGGCGCTCGCGCACCGCGCCGGGCAGGCCGGGAGCGATCTGCACGGAGTGGGCCTCGCCGGCATAGGCATCGCCGATGCCCAGCAGCACCTGGTCGCTCTTGGAGTAGAGCGGATAGGTGTCTGCCACGGTCTGCAGGCGGGCGATGGCGGCGGTAAAGTTCTCACGGCTCTCATAGAACAGGCCGATCTGCGCCTCGCGCTCGGCCAGGACCTCCTGCACGTCGCGCAGTTTCTGCTTGGCGCGGGGCACCAGCACGGAGTCAGGGAACTGGTTGATCATGTTCCGGTACTCCTGCTCGGCGCGCTGTGCGTTGGTGTAGTCGCGGTCGGGCTTCTCCATCTGCTGATAATAGATGTCGGCCACCTTCATCTGCGCCTCGGCCGCCTCAGGGGCGGTGGGGAAGAAGGTGATGAAGTCCTTGTACTCGGCCTCGGCCTGGGTAAGGGCGGCGGCTCCACCTTCCTTGAACCAGGTATCGCCGACGGCGAGCTTGGCGCGCATCCGGTACTCGGAGTCGGGATAGGTGTTGAGCAGAGTCTGCAGGGTGAGGCGGGCCACGTCAAAGCGGCCCTTCTTCAGGGCGATCATCGCCTTGTCAAAGAGCACCTTGTCAGGCTGTTGGGAGTGCACGTTGGCCAGCGGGTTGGCGCTCAGGTCCTGATTCTTCTTGTGCTTGGGTTTGCGTTCGCGGGCCTGGGCCGAGATTCCGCCCAGCACGGCCACCGCAAGCGCCGCCGCGGCAAACTTTGTAGACAACCGGTTCATACCACCTCATTGCGGCAGCGGCCCGTCGACAGGCCAGCCGCCTCTGCCTTGCTCATACTTAAAATCTTACTCGCCGGCGGCCTTGCGTGCCGCAGCCAGCAGGTCGCGCGCATCCCGCTCGGCGTGGCCTGCGCCAAACACAGCATTCCCCGCCACCAGCAGGTCCGCACCAGCTTGGACGATCCGGGCCACCGTGTCGTGAGCCACACCGCCGTCCACCTCGATTCTAAACGCCAACCCCATCTCCTGGCGCAACTGGGCCAGCCTGCGAATCTTTTCCAGCGAAAAAGGGATGAAACTCTGCCCGCCAAAGCCGGGATTCACACTCATGATGAGCACGTGGTGCACCATGGGCAGGATGTCCACAATCAAATTGACGCGGGTGGCCGGATTGAGCACGACCGCGGGCTTCATGCCGTGGTGGGCGATCAGCTCCAGCGAGCGGTGCAGGTGGCGGCAGGCCTCATAGTGGACGCTGACCCAGTCTGCCCCGGCATCAGCGAAGGCCGGGATGTACTCGTCCGGATTCTCGATCATCAGGTGGCAGTCGAGGGGCAGCCTGGTTGCCTTGCGCAGGCTCTTGACCACGGGAGGCCCCAGCGTGATGTTGGGCACAAAGTGGCCGTCCATTACGTCCACGTGGATGACCGTGCCGCCGCCCCGCTCGGCCGCGGCAACCTCATCGGCCAGCCGGGCAAAATCAGCAGACAGGATGGATGGCAGCAGTTCAACCATGCTCGGACTCAGCCTCTCCTTTGCAGCCCCCAGTGTAACAGCCGGAAAACGCGCCTGTCCGGCCGGATGCGCGGGCGCGCGGTTACGGCGCCAGCACCCGCTCGGCCCCGCGAAACAGCGCCTTCAACGCGCTCCAGACCCAGCGGATGAGCAGCGCCACGAACAGCACCAGCGCAAGCGCGATTCCGCCGGCCACGTAGGGATGCCGGACCGCCAGCCAGGTGATGCCCACGGCCAGCACGTCCTCGCCAAGGCTGAGGCCGGCGTTGGAGAGCGGCTCCGGCGAGGGCGTAACCGCCACGCGAGCGGCGGTTTTGCCGCCGTGCGCAGCCAGCGCGATGGCGCCACCGACGGCCGCGGCCGCGGCCTGCTCCAGCGGAGAGAGCCCGGCGCTGGCCTGGTACGCCAGCAGGGCCGCAACGGGGACGCGGATGAAGGTGTGCAGCGCGTTCCAGATGAGATCAAAGGCGGGAACCTTGTCCGCGAAGAACTCCACGGCAAAGAGCGCGACACTGGCGCCGATGACCCACCAGCTGCCCAGCAGGGCAAGCGAGGGCGGCAGCGCAAGCCAGTGCGTATGCGCCAGCAACCCCAGCGTGGCCACGGTGGCGTAGACGTTGAGCCCGGCGGCAAAGGAAACAGCCACCAGCAGCGCAAACAGCTCCTCGGCGGGAATCCAGGGCATTCTCACCAGAGCAGTATAGTCACGCTCTGCGCCGGGCATGGCGGCAAAAGCCGCGCGGCGTGCAGTGGCACGTTACTCCGCCCGGGGCGGCACGAGGGCCCGGGCCGCGACGCGCCCGGCGCCGCGCAGCAGGGCCTTTACAGGCCAATGGCCCTCGGCGTCGGGGAAGAAGATTTCGCCGGGGCGGCGTGCCTCCGGGCGATAGTACCAGCGCTTGAGCAGGGCCATGTGTCCCTGGCGAATGGTGGACGACGGCGCGGGATGGCACGTGGCCAGGGCCGCCAGGGCGGCCTCCATGCGGCTCTCCAGCACGCCGCGGGCGGTGCGGGCGGGTGCTTCCGGCGCGGCTGTGGCCTCTGGGGGCTGGCTCTCGGGGATGGCCTCCATGGCCACCGGGTGCGCGAACAGCGAACTGGAGCCGGACTGCTCGTTCTGGATGCGCATGCCGAGGGTGGAGAAGGCCGCGGGACCGGTGAGGCGGCCATCCGCGTACAGAAAGACCGCAACCTCGTCCGGCTGGGCCGAGGCCTGCAACACAACGGCGCGAAGACGGCTGAGCGGACGGACCAGCTCCGGAGCCAGCGCGCGGACGCACTCGATGCGCTGCACCTGGGCGTGCAGGGCGGCGGCGGCTTCAAACTCCAGATTGGCCGAGGCCTCGTCGCGCTGCGTGCGTAACTGCACCAGGCGGCTTTCACCGCGCGTGGCCAGAAAAGCCTCGACGGCGATGGACTCCTGGGCATAGCGCTCGTCCGTGCAGCCCTTGTAGCAGGGGGCAAGGCACATCTTCATCTCTGAGTAGACGCAGCCGGGATGGCTGGGGTCCGGATGCAGATCGTCGGTGCAGCGGCGCAGCAGGAAGAGCTTGAGCGCCTCGTCCACGTAGCGCTCGGCGGCGGCGCGCGAGGGAAACGGCCCGTAGGCCCAATCAGCCTCGCGCAGGCTGGGGCGATGCGTAACCACGACGCGCGGGTACGGGTTGTCGCCCAGGTAGCGCACGAAGGCCGGGGCGCGCAGGTGCATGCGCTCCAGAGCCTTGGCGCCGTAGACCTCTTCCAGCAGGGAGAACTGGGCGAGGAGCGACTCGAACTCCGAGCCGGTAAGCCGATACTCGATGCGGCGGACGCGCCCGGCGAGCTGCAGGCGGCGCGGATGTTTGGGCGAGGGCTGCAGAAGCCGTTCCAGACGCGAGCGCAGGTTGGGCGTGCGGCCAATATAAGGCTCGGCGTGAGCCTCCGCTGCATAGAGCGCGAAGACGGCGGGGCTGGCGGGCAACTGGCTGAGCGCGGCCCTGGGGTCGGCTGGGTCAAAGGCCAGAGACTGGGCCGGCGATTGCGTCTCCTTCGGCATGGTTTTCGCCTCAGGCTCCCGCGATGGTCATGCCGTCGATGCGGAGGGTGGGCGAGGCCACGGCTCCGCGGAAGACGAGGTCATTGCCGATGGCGGTGATGTTGCGGAGCATCTGGGCCAGGTTGCCGGCGATGGTGATCTCCTCGACGGCGTGGGTGAGCTGACCGTTCTCAATCCACAGGCCGGTGGCGCCGCGCGAGTAATCGCCGGTGACGAGGTTGGTGCCGAAGCCCATGAGTCCGGTGACGTAGAGGCCCGCAGGAATGGCGGCAAGGATCTCGCCGGGGCTGAGCGTGCCGGGCTCCAGATAGAGGTTGCCGCAGCCGATGCCGGGCGTGCCGGCGAGGCCACGCGCGGCGTTGTGGGTGGACCGCATGCCCAGCTTGCGGGCGGTGTAGGTGTTGAGGAGGTAGCTGCACAGGACGCCGTTTTCCACGACGACGGTGCGGAGCGAGGGCAGGCCTTCGCCGTCAAAGGGCGTGGTGCCGAAGCCGCCTGCGCCGGTGGGCAGCAGCATCCGGTTGTCGTCGAGGAGGGTGAGGCCGGATGCGGCGATGGACTGGCCGAGCTTGCCGGCGAGAAACGACGCGCCGCGCCAGATGGCATCGCCGGAGGCCGCCTCAAAGACAGAGCCGATGAGCGAACGGGCCACCTCTGGCGCGAAGACTACGGGAACCTGCTGGGTGGGCACGCGGCGCGCGCCAAGGCGGCGCAGGGTGCGGCGCGCGGCCTCTGCCCCCACCGCTTCCGGGGATTCGACGTCCTGCATGCGGCGGGCGCTGGACCACCAGCCGTCGCGCTGCATCTGGCCGTTGGCGTCCACGGCCAGCGGCGCGGCAGAGACACCGGCGTAGCTGGTGCGGTAGCCGCCGACGAAGCCGCGCGAGTTGGCCAGCACCTTGCGGCCGGTGGCGGCGTCGAAGGTGCCGCCGTCGGAGTTGGTGATGCGAGGGTCGGCGGCGAGCGCGGCAGCCTCGGCGCGGCGCGCCCACTCGATGCGCTCGGCTCCGGAGAGGGAGTAGACATCGTCGTAATAGAGGTGGAGGTCGCCGGGAGCGGAGCCAAACTCGCCCGCCTCTGGCAGACCGGCGAATGGGTCCTCTTCGGTGACGCGGGCCAGCGCGAGCGCTCCCTGCACAAGCTGGCGGATGCCGTCCGCGGTGAGGTCGCTGGTGGAGGCGGAGGCGGAACGCTTGCCGAGAAAGACGCGCAGGCCGAGGGCGCGAGAGCCGGACTCCTGAAGGGTTTCCACCTGGCCCATGCGCACGGTCACGCTGAACTCGTCGCCCTCGCGGGCCACTGCTTCGGCGTCACTGGCTCCAGCCTGGATGGCCTGCGCCACCACGTCAGCGGCAAGGGATTCGAGGTCGATAGCGGTTGGATCGGGCTGCGCGACGGTGTGGGCCATGGGTCCACAGTAACAAAATGCCGTGCCCGCCTGCACGGCGGCCCGCGCCAGCGGAGGAGCGGCGAAGGCCATGGCGTCACATCGGCTGCGCTGGCGGGTTTGCTATGGTGAGTGGGATTGGCTGAGGTGCCGAAACGATGCATTGGAAAGCATTTTTTGCAGTTCTTGGACTGTGTGTTGGGATGGGAGCGGCGGCGCAGACCGCACAGATGGACCCCGCGCTGCTGGGCAAGGCGACGGCGGGCGATGCCCAGTCGCAGTACCTGGTGGGGCTGGCATGCCTGGAGGGCAAAGGGGTTGCGCAGGACGCGACGCAGGCGGCGGCGTGGTTCCGCAAGGCAGCGGACCAGGGCCATGCGCGGGCGCAGGATGAGCTGGGCGTGCTGTACCACACGGGTCAGGGCGTGGAGCGGAATGACGCGCAGGCGGCAGCGTGGTACGGAAAGGCCGCCCACCAGGGACTGGCGGCGGCGCAGGTGCATCTTGGCGCGCTGTATGACCACGGCGAGGGCGTGAAGCAGGACGATGCGGCCGCCGCCGAGTGGTATCGCAAGGCGGCGCTGCAGGGCAGCGCTGAGGCCGAGTACAACCTGGGTACGCTGTATGAGCGCGGGTTAGGCGTGCCGCAGAGCTACACGCAGGCCGCCGACCTGTACCGGCTGGCGGCGACGCAGGGCAACGCCTCAGCACAGTTCAACCTGGCGCTGCTGTATGACAACGGCCAGGGCGTGCAGCGCGACTACGCCGAGGCCGCGAAGTGGTACAACAAGGCCGCCGACCAGGGCGTGCCCCGGGCGCAGTACAACCTGGGCTCGATGTATGTGTCCGGGGACGGCGTTCCGCGGGACCTGGCGGAGGCCTACTACTGGCTGGCGCTGGCGGCGGGGACGTGGGACGGCGAGCGGCAGCAGCAGGCCATTGCCGCGCGGGACAAGGTGGGCGCGCATCTGACGGCGGCGGAGCTGTTCAGTGCGCAGCAGCGGGCCGCCAAGTGGCTGGCCGCGCACAAGCAGTAGCGGCAGGCGGGATGCGCTAGCGGCCGGTGCCGCCGACGGTCATCTTGTCGAGCTTGATGGTGGGCATGCCGACGCCGACCGGGACGCTCTGGCCGTCTTTGCCGCAGGTGCCGATGCCTTCGTCGAGCCGGAGATCGTTGCCGACCATCGAGACATATTTGAGCGCCTCCGGGCCGTTGCCGATGAGGGTGGCGTCGCGGACGGGCGCGGTGATTTTGCCGTCCTCGATGAGGTA
>JAJXWS010000038.1 GCA_021781495.1 Acidobacteriota bacterium
GCGCGTTTGCGGGATGACGCAGAAGGAGCAGCGGTTGCCGCAGCCCTCCTGGATTTTGAGATTGGGGCGGGTTTGCGCGCCGGGATGAAGTTGCGCCTCCTCCAGAAAAGAGTGGGCGAAGCGGTCGTCGGCGAGGATGAGCGCCGGCTGCGCGGCGACGGCGGTGGCCAGCAAGGACTGGACGCTGAGCAGCGGGGCATGGGGCGCGGCCGGAGCGGGTTCGCCGGCCAGCTGGAGCGCGACAGCGGGAGCGAGCGCCTTGTGGCTGTTGCCGACGACGGCGGCGACGCCGGGAAGGGCGGCCAGCTCCTGCGGAGCGCGCTGCGCATAGCAGCCGGTGGCCACGATGCGCACGGCAGGGTTGAGGCGGCGGGCGCGGCGGATGAAGGCGCGGGCGGCACGGTCGGCCTCTGCGGTGACGCTGCAGGTGTTGACCACGACCACGTCGGCCTGGGCGGGCTGGCCTTCGGAGAGTCCGGCGGCGCGGAGGCGCTCGGCGACGGCCTCACCGTCAGCACGGGCGGCGCGGCAGCCGAAGTTCTCAACGTGGAAGGACTGGCCCATACGTCCAGTGTAGGCCCTGCGCGCCAAGGCCTTCGCGCAGAGACTGGCGCGCAGAGGCAGCCGCGGGAGCATGCCGGGGGATGCGCGAAATCGATTTCGATATACTGAAGATGTTCCTCTTCCCGCGGATTGATCTTCAACAAGAGCATGGAAACCGTCGAAACAGACAACGTGTATGCATCCCCGGCCGCCGATGAAAGAGGGCGGAGCTTGCATCTGATGGGGTTCGCCTTCTTCACGTTCATCTGCTATCTCTCAATTGGCCTGCCGCTGGCGACACTGCCGCCGTATGTACATCTGCGCATGGGCTACAGTGCTGCGTTTGCGGGCCTGGTGATCAGCGTGCAGTACATTGCCACGTTTCTGAGCCGGCCGTGGGCGGGGCGCATCTCAGACCACGCGGGAGCCAAGGTATCTGTGCTGTGGGGCATGAGCGCCTGCACGGCAAGCGGCGTGCTGCTGATGGCTGCGGGGATGCTGCATCGCCACCCGGCGTGGCTGAGCCTGACGCTGCTGGTGGCGAGCAGGCTGGCGCTGGGCGTGGGCGAGAGCCTGGGCTCGACGGGCGCGACGCTGTGGGGCATTACCAGCGCGGGGCAGGAGTACACAGCCAAGGTCATCTCCTACAACGGCATTGCCACGTATGGCGCGCTGGCGCTGGGCGCGCCGCTGGGCGTGGTGCTGGCACAGCACTGGGGCATGACGTCGCTGGGCATACTGACGATTGCGGTGTGCGGCGGCAGCCTGCTGCTGGCCATGGGCAAGACGCCGGTGCCAGTGATGCCGGGCGAGCATCTGCCCTTTCGCGACGTGCTGGGCAGAGTGACTCCGCATGGCATGGGGCTGGCGCTGGGCGGCGTGGGCTACAGCGTGCTGGCCACGTTTGTGACGCTGTTCTATGCCAGCCGCAACTGGAACGGCGCGGCGCTGTGCCTGACTTCGTTTGGGGTGGCGTTTATTGCGGCGCGGCTGGCCTTTATCCAAACCATCAACCGGTTTGGCGGATTCCCGGTGGGCATTACATGCCTGGCGGTAGAGTCCGTGGGCGTGCTGCTGATGTGGCAGGCGGGGTCGCCGTGGACCGCCTTTGCCGGCGCGGGACTGACGGG
Source organism: Acidobacteriota bacterium (assembly GCA_021781495.1). Classification (GTDB taxonomy): domain Bacteria; phylum Acidobacteriota; class Terriglobia; order Terriglobales; family Acidobacteriaceae; genus Telmatobacter. Next base: position 1,674 of record JAJXWS010000038.1, read on the forward strand.
CCTGGGTTTCTCGCTGGTGTTTCCGTCGCTGGGAGTGGAGGCGGTGAAGCGCGTGCCGGAGTTCAACCGGGGCACGGCGCTGGGCGTGTACACGGGCTTCTCGGACGTTTCGTTCTTCCTGATTGGCCCGACGGCAGGCGCGGTCATCGGCGAGTGGGGCTATGCGAGCGCGTTCCTGTTTGCGCTGCTGTGCGTGCTGATCTCGCTGGGGATTGTGCTGGTGCTGGCTTCCGCTGCGAAGCGAAGCGACGAATACGCGGGCTGACGGGCGAGACTGACCGCAGAGCCGGACGCGGATGCAGCGCGGGAGCGGCCTGCTAACGGGACAGAGATTTCTTGAGCGACAAGCAGAACGGCCACCCTTGCGGGTGGCCGTTTGCGCATTGCGTGGCTGCGGGCGGGATTAGCGCTCGCTCTTCCAGTTGATGAGATCGCCAAGCGTGGTGGTGGAGCTGGAGACGGGCTGCTTGTGCGTGCTCTCCTTGTAGTGCTCGACCGTGGCGCGGCTGGCCTCATGGCCGACCGAGCGCAGGCTGAGACCCACCTTCTTCTCTTCCACGTTGATCTTGATGATCTTGAAGTCGTGCTCCTCGCCCTGCTCCATCTTGGCGGGTGCGCCGTCTTCGCCCACCGCCTCAGAGACGTGGCAGAGGCCCTCGACTCCCTCGGCGATTTCAACGAAGGCGCCGAACTGCGCGGTGCGGAGCACCTTGCCGTGGACGACATCGCCCACGCGGTGCGCGGCGAAGAAGCTCTCCCAGACATCGGGCTGGAGCTGCTTGATGCCGAGGCTCAGGCGGCGGTTCTGCGGCTCAACGCCGAGGACGACAGCCTTGACCTTCTCGCCCTTCTTCACCACTTCAGAAGGATGCTTGACGCGCTTGGTCCAGCTGAGGTTGGAGACGTGCACCAGACCGTCGATGCCATCTTCGATTTCGATGAAGGCGCCGAAGTCGGTGAGGTTGCGGACGCGACCCTCGACCACGGTTCCGGCCGGGTAGCGCTCGCTGAGGTTCTCCCACGGGTTCTCCAGGAGCTGCTTCATGCCGAGAGAGATGCGGCGGTCGGCGGGGTTCACGCTGAGAACCACGGTGTCGACCTCGTCGCCCGGCTTGACCAGCTTGGAGGGGTGCTTGAGGCGCTTGGACCAGGTCATCTCAGAGAGGTGCACGAGGCCCTCGATGCCCTGCTCCAGCTCGACGAACGCGCCGTAGTCGGTGACGGAAAGAACGCGGCCGTGGACGTGCGCGCCGACGGGGTAACGCTCGGAGGCATCGAGCCACGGATCAGGCGTGAGCTGCTTGAAGCCCAGCGAGACGCGCTGCTTGTCCTTGTCGAACTTGAGCACCTTGACCTGGATCTCGTCGCCGACGTTGACCAGATCGCGGGGATGCGTGAGGCGGCCCCAGCTCATATCCGTGATGTGGAGCAGGCCGTCGATGCCGCCGAGGTCAACGAACGCACCGTAGTCGGTAAGGTTCTTGACCGTGCCGGTGAGGACAGCGCCCTCGCCCAGATGCTCCATGGTCTTGGAGCGCTTGGAGTTCTGCTCTTCCTCGAGGATCTCCTTGCGGCTGACGACCACGTTGCCGCGCTTCTTGTTCAGCTTGATGACGCGGACTTCAATCTGCTGGCCGAGGTAGCCGTCGAGGTTGCGGACGGGGCGAATCTCAAGCTGCGAGCCGGGCAGGAAGGCCTTCAGGCCGATATCGACGGTGAGGCCGCCCTTGACGCGGCTGACGACCGTGCCCATGACGGGGGTCTTATCGTTGGCGGCCTTCTCAATGGAGTCCCACACGCGCAGGCGCTGGGCCTTTTCATAGCTGACGAGGTAGCCACCCTCGGGCTCCTCGCGCTCGATTACCACGTCAATGGGTTCGCCGGGCTGGAACTTGACGGCGCCGGTGTGGTCCACAACCTGCTCGAGGGGCACGAGGCCCTCGGACTTGAGACCCACATCGACGACGAGATACTTCTCAGTCTGCTTGATGACCGTGCCGGAGACGACCTTGTCGCCATAGGCCTCGACGGCGGCGGCTTCCGCAGCCTGCTCGCGCTCAAAGGCCTCAAGGGCGGCGGAGAAGTCTTCCATGGAGTCCATGCCGTGTTCAGCCGACTTGTCGAACTCAGAGGCTGCTGCTGCAGCGTCCGGCTCCGGGGTCTGTGCCTCGGATTGAGCCTGGGCTGCAGGTTGGGAAGGGGCATCGGCGTCCAGCGCGGGTGAAGCGACTGCTTCGGCGGTCTCGGGGTTGGACGTGGATTCGGGCGAGGGCTGATCAACAGCCGCCGCAGGTTCGAGCGTGGGAGTTTCCAATTCGGTGTTCAGGGTTATGCTCTCGGGTTCGGGATTGAGGACGTTTGCCATTGCTGCCGCTCCGGGATTCCTTGGGACCCAGGACGAACTGCGGTGTCCTTGGGGTGGCATCTGCGCTGCGCTAGCCGTCAACGAGGATTGCCAGAGGCCGGTTCCCTGCCTTGCAGCCCAGGAAGTAAATCGCTGTGAGCCTGGAGTCGTCTACAGAGACAAGGCTCCCCGCCGCCGGAGCGGGATGGGGTGGCGACTCGTCTCCTGGGTAACACCAGGCGCAATGGCTGGTTGGAGGGCGGCCGCAGCTTTGTGCCGGAATCCGCGCACAGAGCTACGCTTGCAAGTTTAGCAATGCACGCTTAGCAGCGTCAACGCAATGAGTTGGCGAAACCGGGCGGCGGAAGAGATTGCCACGGGATTTTCACACAAAAGGCTGCAAATGCATTTTCCCCCGGATTGCCGCCGCGGGCGGCGGGAGCTTCTATACTGGTGTGAACGGCACCGCGAAGATGGATCACCTTTGGACTCCCTGGCGTTTTACGTATGTGACTGCAGCAGACGGAGCTACGCGCCCCGGCGTGCCGGCGCGGCTGGCCGACTGGCCGGGCGATCTGGGCTGCGTGTTCTGCAACCTTGTGGCCTCCATTGACTACGCCATTGCCCACGGCATGGCCGCGGAGCAGGCGGAAGAGGCCGGCGGGCTGGTGGTGCGCGGAAAATTTTGCTACATCTGCCTGAATGCGTATCCGTACACCTCAGGCCACGTGATGGTGCTGCCCTACGCGCACCTGGACCGGCTGGCCGCGCTGCCGCAGGAGACCGCCCACGAGATGATGGACCTGGCTCAGCAGACAGAGCGCGTGCTGGAATCGATCTATCGGCCGCAGGGGCTGAACTTTGGCATGAACCTGGGCCGGGCCGGAGGCGCGGGCGTGGCCGGACACCTGCATCTGCACGCGCTGCCGCGCTGGGCGGGCGACACGAACTTCATGACCACGATTGGCGAGACCCGCGTGCTGCCCGAGGATTTGCCGACAACATGGAAACGGATGCGGGCGGCATTTGCTAGTTAGCGAGTCAGCTGGTCAGCTGGTCAGCGAGTTAGCAAGTCGGCAAGTTGGCGGCTAGGTTGTGGGGCCGGAGGCTTCTTCTTCGCCGGCGACGAGATAGGGCAGGGACGCATCCGCGTCTGCGCGGTCGAGCAGATTTTTCGGCAGCGATTTCGCGGAACGAATGCCAAGCTGCTTGAGCATCTCCACCTGCCGCACCAGATTCCCACGGCCTTCGGTCAGCTTCTTCATGGCATTGGTGTAGCTCTGGTCCGTCTTGCGCAGGCTGTCGCCGATGGACTCCATGTCGCTGACAAAGCCCACGAATTTGTCGTAGAGTTCCGCACCGCGCTCCATGACTTCGCGCACGTTGCGCACCTGGCGCTCCTGCTGCCAGAGGTTATCGACGATACGAATGACAAAGAGCAGCGTGGTGGGGCCGACGAGGAGCACCTCCTTCTCATACGCATAGCGCCAGAGGGATTCATCTTCGCGCAGAGCGGCGAGGAAGGCCGGCTCAATGGGAATGAACATGACGACGAAGTCGGGCGTTTCGATCGCGTTGATCTTGTGATACCGGCGCTGAGCCAGCTCATCGACATGCGCGCGAACACTGGCAAGATGGCGCTTGACGGCGGCTTTGCGCTCCTCGTCGGACTCGGCGTTGGCGGAGTCGGCGTAGGCGTTGAGCGAGACCTTGGAGTCAAGGATGAGATGCCGGCCGCCGGGCAGGTTGACGATGACGTCGGGCCGCGACTTTCGCTGCTTATCGTCCCCGTCGCCCGCGGCGTCAAAGGTTTCCTGCACGCGGAACTGCTCGCCCTCGCGCAGGCCGGCCTTTTCCAGCAGGTTGCGCGCGATGAGTTCGCCCCAGTCGCCCTGCGTTTTGGCGGAGCCGCGCAGCGCGGTGGTCAGGTTGTGTGCCTCAGCGGACAACTGCTGATTGAGCCCGCTGAGCGTGCCGATGAGCGTCTTGAGCTCGGTGACGCCGGAGGTGGAATCGAGCTGCACCTTCTCGACTTTCTCGCGGAACTCCTTGAGTTGATCGCGCAGCGGCTGAAGCTCTTTCTGGCTGGCCTCAGAGAACGACTTTGATTTTTGATCGAGAACGTCTGCGGCGAGAGCCTGAAACTGGTTGGCGAGAGCCTGCCGGGCGTTGTCCAGCAGCGCCAGCTTTTCCGCCAGATTTTTCTGCTCGTTGTCGAGTTTGGTGTTGAGTTCGGCGATGGTTCTGGCGGCCTTGCTTGCCTCCTCGCTCCGGGCCTGGAGTTCGCGGTTCAGGCTGTTCTTCTCTTCGGCCAGTTGGGCGATGGTCTTTTCGCGTTCTGCGGCGAGGGACTCAAAACCGGCGCGGGCGGCGGACTGGGCGCGGACCTGCTCAAGCTGCTGCCGGACGGTGCCCAGCTCGGCGCTGATCGCGGCGGCATTCTGCTCAACCAGGGACTTTTCCGCGCGGGCGGAGTTGACCTCAGCCTGTGCGGCGAGGCCGCGCATCCGGTAGCCAAGAAAGATTCCCACGAGAACGGCAAGTACGGCGACGATGGCCAGAGTCATGAGCCCAATTTCCTCTTCGCCTAATGTACGCCTTCCGGCTGTGCAATTCCGGGTGGATTTGGGGGAATTTGTGTGGAATGGAGCGGAAAATGGGCATGGCGTCTTTCGGCCCGGGACAAAGGCGTTCTTTCCAGACGGATACGCCTTTACACGCCCCCAGCCGCCCGGTAGACTTGGAGTTTCGGGGCCATGCGCATCTTTATTGGCGCGGTGGTTGTGTTCCCCTGCCGCGTACCGGTATTGTAGGCAGACGGAACAGTGAAAAATCTGGAGCCCCGGAGCAAACCGGAAGTTCCGCAGGAAACGAGGAGAAGCACGCATGGCTGTAGAAGAAAAGGTAAAGCAGATCATCGTCGAGCAGTTGCAGGTGGACGAGGCAGAAGTGACCCCGGGCGCAAGCTTTCAGGAAGACTTGGGCGCGGACTCGCTGGACGTGGTCGAGCTGGTGATGCAGTTTGAAGAGGCCTTTGACCTGGAGATTCCGGACGAGGACGCCGAGAAGATCAAGACCGTCAAGGACGCGATCGATTACATCGAGAAGAACGAAAAGACCGCGAAAGGCAAGTAACTGGTGAATCGTAGAGTTGTCATCACCGGCCTGGGGCTGGTGTGCGGTGTGGGCAACACCGCTCCCGAGGTGTGGCGGCAGCTGCTGGCCGGGGCCAGCGGCATGGCTCCTATTCAGGGGTTTGACACAACGGGATTCCCTGTAACGTTTGCCGCCGAGGTCAAGAACTTTGACCCGCTGAACTTTGTGGACAAGAAGGAAGCGCGCAAGATGGGGCGCTTCATCCACTTTGCCTTTGCCGCAACACACGAAGCCATTACGCAGTCGGGCCTGGAGATCACCCCGGAGATCGCCGACCGCGTGGGCGTGTTTATCGGCTCAGGCATCGGCGGCTTTGAGATTATCGAGCGCGAGCACTCGAACCTGCTGCAGGGCGGGCCGCGCAAGATTTCACCCTTCTTTATCCCGGCGGCGATTGTGAACATGGCGGCCGGGCAACTGAGTATCCGCTACGGCGCCAAGGGACCGATCTCCGCGACGGCGACGGCATGCGCGACGAGTGCCAACTCGATTGGCGACTCGGTGCGCATGATCCTGCACGGCGACGCGGACGTGATGATTGCAGGCGGGGCCGAGGCCGCGGTGACGCCGCTTTCGGTGGGCGGGTTCGCATCCATGCGTGCTCTCTCAACCCGCAACGACGACCCCACGCGCGCCAGCCGCCCGTTCGACAAGAATCGCGACGGCTTTGTGATTGGCGAGGGCGCCGGCATCCTGATTCTGGAGGAGCTGGAGTTTGCCAAGGCACGCGGCGCAACGATTCTGGCCGAGGTGATTGGCTACGGCATGAGCGCGGACGCCTATCACATGACCGGCATTGCGCCGGAGGGCCAGGGCGCACAGCGCAGCATGCGCGCGGCACTGAAGGATGCAGGCATTGCTCCGGAAGCCGTGGGCTATGTGAACGCGCACGCCACCTCAACCCCGGCCGGCGACGGCAATGAGTCGCGGGCGATTGAACTGGTGTTTGGCGAGCACGCACTGAGCGGCAAGCTGAAGGTGAGCGCTACCAAGTCCATGACCGGCCACCTGCTGGGCGGCGCGGGCGGACTGGAGGCCGGCATTACCGTGCTGGCACTGCAGAACCAGATGCTGCCCCCGACGATCAACCTGGAAGAGGCCGACCCGGAGTGCCGTCTGGATTACGTGCCGAACAAGGCCATTCCGTACAACTTTGACGTGGCGCTCTCCAACTCGTTCGGCTTTGGCGGCATTAACGCCACGCTGATTATGCGGCGCTGGACGGAGTAGACAAGACCGCTTTCCAACACAAGAACAAGCGCGGAGCCGCAACGCTCCGCGCTTTTTTTTATTGTCTGCGGCAACAGCCGCTGGTTTGCGTCAGCCGGTGATGAGCGCGATGCCAACGCGCAGCACGGTGAAGGCGAACCACCAGCAGAAGACCGTGGCATAACCGGCGCTGCGCTTTTTGCCGGCTACAGCGGCAAGGCCAATGGAGAGCAGGATGGCCACCCAGAGATTCACGATGTCGATTTGCGTGAGCAGGACGTAGAGCGCCTTGTTGGTCTCTTCAAAGGAGAGGTAGTAGGCGATGTTGGTGCCCACGTAGTTCTGCAGCATGAAGGACTCCGGGGCGATGCCGACAAAGAGCGCAATGGTGGCGAGAAGCGGCTTGAAGATCATGGGCAGGCTGGCGTAGAAGTACACAGCCAGCACCGCGCCGAAGCTGGCCTGGGCGCCGAAGGCAAAGTTGACCGTGCCCCACAGAATGGCCGCCACCACAAGCGCCATGAGGATAAAGAGAACGGGGCCGGCCGCGGCGGAGACCTCAGTGGAGATAGCGGTGATTCTAAGGGCGCTTGCCCGCTGATCTTCCGGCAGCTGATCGATTCTTTCAGCCTGCTTGGGATTCATGCGGATCATGTTCTCTGCCGCGCGGGACCAGCCGACCCGCATGCTGATGCCGGCGAAGAGCATGTAGCTGAAGACAATGCCAATGAGAAACGGCAGCCACCAGCTGCGATTGCCGCGCCGGATGTCCTCAAAGGTACGCGAGGGCGCGGTGAAGGCGTTGGAGACGCGCTCCCACTGGGAGAGTCCGGGCTTGGGCTCGGCAGGAACTGGAAGGGTTGGATCGCTCATGAGCTACCTTTCCGTGGACTGCATGGAGTTAGGCTGCGCAAAGCTGACCAGGATTGCGTGCAGGCGAAGACGCAGCCGTCGGTTCGCACGCGATTGTACCCCGAACGGACGGGCGATGCGTGTGACGGCGACGCCGAGGCACGGCCTTTGGGTTCAGCGGCCGTGCGTGGCTATCTGCGCGGAGGGCTCCGTGGCGTCGTCCGGGTCGGGGTCGCCGGCTGGTTGCGCGGCGGCTGGGGGCTCGGCGGCAGGATGCGCGGCGGTACGATGCGATTTGCGGGAGGCGGCGGCGGGCGCGTAGTCCTTGTAGACGGTGATGTGGAAGCAGGCCTGCTGGAACTCCTCTTCGACATCGATCTTGCCGGAATCCTGCAGGGCGAGCAGGTGCGAGCGCATCCAGTAAATCTCGCGCGTGCTGAGGCCCTTCTTGGCGATGTCGATGGTGGCGCCCGTGACGTGGGGGCTGACGACGTCGCCCTCGGCGGGCGCGGCGTTGCCGTTGGTGGCCATCAGGCGCTTTTGATAGTCGATGGTACGGACGGCGGAGCTGACCTCCAGCGGGCGATGGAAGCGAAGGTCGTGCGCGCGCGACAGGTCGGCGAGGAAGGTTGCGGTCCAGGGACGGCAGTAGCGGCGGTCCTGGGGCAGATTGCCGTTGATGGTGAGCGCATCGGACGTGGGAACGGGCACGAGCAGGCCGCGGGAGATGCGGTCGTCGAGATCGGCCGTGGTTTCGATGCGTTCCAGCCCCTCGGCGTCGGTCTTCTGGTTCTGGCGAACGAGCGACTCCATGGAGCCGCGCAGCGGCGGCATGGGCGTGATGTGAATGCGCGTGAGCGATGCGGGTTCAGCGACAGCCGTGGCGGGCTGATCCGTCTGCGGCGTGCTCTGCGGCGCGTCCGCGGAGGGCGAAGTGCGCTCGGCCGGGACAATGCGCATGCGGTCGCGGAGAGCGGCACGGCGACGGCTGAGGCGGGCCTGCTGGCGCGTGGCGCGATGCGAATGCGCGGCACGGCGGGTGACGCGATTGGCATGGCGCGCCGTTGCCCTGCGCGTGCTGTGGGCTGCGGCGTGGCGCGTCCGCGCATGAGAGGCCCTGGCATGAGAGGACTTGACATGAGAGGACTTGGCGGCCACAGCTGTCCTGTGCGCGCGGGCCGGATGAGCGGCTGCGCCGCTGGCGGAGACCGCCAGGGTGACGGCGAGCAGGAAGGCGATGATTGCGGATCGCACCATAGGGAGCGTGCGGAGAATCGAGAGCATCATTAGTGTAGGATGCAGGAATCGCAAAATCGAGTGCCTAGTGGGGTTCGGTTTTGTCTGATAACAAGCGCAACCGACATGGTTGCAAGCTGTTGAGGACAGTGGGGAAAGTGTGGGCATCCCGGCGCGGGGATGCCCGTTTTTGCTTGCGAGAGGCCGAATTTATTGCAGCAGGGTCGGCTCGTCTTCCTTGTTGAGCTCCTCGGGCGGGATGATGACGGCGGCTGCAACCTTGTCGTCCTCTTCCAGGCTGAGGAGGCGGACGCCCTGCGTGGCGCGGCCGGCAGCACGGACCTGCTTGGTGTCAATGCGGATGATCTTGCCGAACTGGCTGATGACCATTAGCTCAGAACTCTCATTGACGAGCAGGATGGACGCTGTCTTGCCCACCTTGGGCGTGGCCTTGAGGTTGTTGACGCCCTGCGCGCCGCGCGCGGTCAGGCGATACTCGTCCACGTCCGTGCGCTTGCCGAAGCCGTTCTCAGTGACGGTGAGGATGAGGGACTGGGTGACGCAGAGCTTTTCATCCAGATGCTTGAGGGCCTTGTCGGCCTCTTCGACGGCCTTCTCGGCTGCCTTTTCGGCGGCCTTGAGCAACTCGTCGTCGGGCGAGCCGTTGCGGCGGTCTTCGCGGGCCTTCTGCAGGGCCTCGCGGGCATCGGCATGCATCTGGCGCAGCGCGTGGAGCTTGTCAGTAAGCCCGCGCGCGGCGGCGCACTCGTCGCGCTCCCTGTCGCGGGTCTCATCGGAGTCCGTGATGGCCGCGCCGATGACGTAGTCGCCCTTCTTGAGGGAGATGCCCTTGTTGCCGGCCGCGTTGCGGCCCATGGGGCGCAGGCCGATGCCGCTGCGCTCGGGGTCGTACTCCTCCTGGAAGCGGATGGCCATGCCCTCGCGGGTGGCGAGGAAGATGGTCTGCTTGCCGTTGGTGAGGCCCGCGGCGATGAGGTCGTCTTCCTCATCAATGGCGATGGCGATGATGCCGCGCGACATGACGTTGGAGAAGTCCTTGAGCGGCGTCTTTTTCACGGTGCCGTTGCGCGTGGCGAAGAAGATGTACTTGCCCTCTTCCTCCAGGTTGCGGACCGGCAGGATGGTGCGAACGCTTTCGCCGGGCTGCAGATTGAGCAGGCTCTGCATGGACTTGCCCTTGCCTGCCGCGCTGACGTCAGGAATCTCATAGACCTTGAGCCAGTAGACGCGGCCGGTGTTGGTGAAGCAGAGCAGGTAGGAGTGGGTGGAGTCCACGATGAGCTGCGAGACGAAGTCTTCCTCGCGGGTCTTCATGCCGGTGCGTCCGGTGCCGCCGCGGCGCTGCTGACGATAGATGGAGATGGGCGTGCGCTTCAGGTATCCCTGATGGCTGACGGTGACGGCCACCTGCTCGTCGGCGATCAGGTCCTCAAGCTGCAGCTCTGCGGATTCATCGACGATCTGCGTGCGGCGGGCGTCGCCGTACCGGTCGCGAACCTCTTCCAGCTCCTTGATGATGACGGAGCGAAGCTTGGCGTCGCTGGCCAGGATCTCCTCGTAGTCGGCGATCTTGATGCGGATCTCCTTCAGCTCGTTGAGCAGTTCGTCGACGGAGAGCTGGGTGAGGCGATAGAGCTGGAGTTCGAGGATGGCGTCAATCTGGCGCAGAGACAGGCCGCGCTCTTCATGAGGCTGTCGCTCGCGGTCCAGGTTGATGATGATGTCTGTTCCCTTGCCCCAGGCGTAGAGGTTCTCGCGCGCCTCGGCACGCGAGCTTGATCCGCGGATGATGCGGATGACGGCGTCGAGGTTGTCGAGGGCGATCTTGAGGCCTTCGAGGACATGCTCGCGCTCGCGGGCCTTGCGCAGCAGGTAGACGGTGCGGCGCTGCACCACGTCAATGCGGTGATTGATAAAGCAGCGGATGGCCTCATCGAGCCCCAGCTCACGCGGCTGGCCGTTGAGCACGGCCAGGAAGATCATGGAGAAGCTCTCCTGCATCTGCGTGTGCTTGTAGAGCTGATTGAGGACGATCTCAGGCTGGGCACCGCGCTTGAGCTCGATGACGATGCGCATGCCGTCGCGGTCGCTCTCGTCGCGCACGTCGCCGATCTCATCGATGACCTTGTCGTTGACCAGCTCGGCGATGCGCTCGATGAGCTTGGACTTGTTGACCTGGTACGGAATCTCCGTGACGATGATGGCCTGTTTTTCCTTGGTCAGGTTCTCAGTGGCCACCTTGGCGCGCATCATGAAGCGGCCGCGGCCGGTCTTGTAGGCGTTGGCGATGCCGCCCCGGCCGTAGAGGAATCCGCCGGTGGGGAAATCGGGGCCCTGCACGTGCTTGAGCACCTCCAGCAGGCCGGCATTGGGATTGCGAACCAGCTCGATGGAGGCGTTGACGACCTCAGTGAGGTTGTGCGGGGGAATGTTGGTGGCCATGCCGACGGCGATGCCGTTGGAGCCGTTGACGATGAGATTGGGGATGCGGGTGGGCAGCACCACCGGCTCCTGCGTGGACTCGTCGTAGTTGGGAACGAAGTCCACGGTCTCCATGTCGATGTCGGCGAGCAGTTCACCGGCGATGCGCTCCATGCGGCACTCGGTGTAGCGCATGGCCGCGGGCGGGTCGCCATCGACGGAGCCGAAGTTGCCCTGGCCATCGATGAGGGGATAGCGCAGGGAGAAGGGCTGCGCCATGCGCACCAGCGTGTCGTAGATGGCGGAGTCGCCGTGGGGATGGTAGACACCCATGGCCTGGCCGACGACCTTGGCGCACTTGGTGTACTTTTTGTTGTGCTCCAGTCCCATCTCGCTCATGGTGTAGAGCACGCGCCGATGGACGGGCTTGAGGCCGTCGCGGGCATCGGGCAGGGCGCGGCCAATAATGACCGACATCGAGTAGTCGAGATACGAGCGGCGCATCTCCTCTTCGATGTTGATGGGGATGAGGTTGAAACCGCCGGAGGGCGGGTTGCCACCGTCAAGAGGGAGCTGGGGGTTCTTCTCGTCTGCCATAGAGTTTTTGCGCCCGCAGAAAAGCGGCAAAAGTGGTCCGGAAAAGCGAGGCCGGGCTCCACGGGCTGAAAGCTTATTTTACTCTTCCGAAGGGCCTGAAAGCAAGGATATGACAATTCCTTAAGTTACTATTTTGCAATTATTTAGAGCGACCGAAAACGGGGCCGAAAGCGCCCGTGGGCGGGCTGGGACGCCGGGCCGGCGGCGGGGGCGGTTTGGGGGCCTGCGAGGCGGGCCGTCTGGGGTGGCGGCGGCCTAGATAAGGCCCGGCAGACTGAGGACGCAGAAGACGGCCTGGAGCAGTACGATAGCTCCGGTGGCGGCCAAGGCAAGGCGGCCGCGAGGGGTCTCATAGGCGTCGGCAAAGACGCCGCCGAGGAAGGTGAACAAAAACGGCAGGGCCCAGAGCCAGGGCATGCCGGGAGCGCCCGTCATGATGAGCGGGAACAGGACCACGGCGCAGAGCAGCGGGGCGGTGTTGCCAAAGTAGCGGGAGCGGCTTGCGGCCAGATAGAGCAGCGCGGCAGAGGCCGTGGCGATGGTGATTCCGGCGTGGCTGAGGGTGGTGAAGAAGCGGCGCGCGGGGTCAGCGGAGAACCAGAGGAAGCCGGAGGCGGAGCGGAAGACGTAGCTGAAAGCGTCCGGCGAGAACTGGTAGCAGGCAAAGGCCAGCACCAGCGCTCCGATGGAAGCCAGCAGCACCACGGGCAGCACCTGGCTGCGGCGGCCCTCCGCCACCCAGAGCATGAGCACCAGGCCGAGCAGGGCGGCCACCGGCAGGGCCGCGATGTGCGAGGCGGCGGCGATGCCCAGCGCGAGGGTGAGCAGCACGATGCGCGGCCGCCACTTGCGGCGCGGTCCCTGCATGGCATGGGCTACACCGATGCAGGTGTAGACGGCTCCGTAGACGCCGAGAGCTGCAAGGATCTCAGGGTTGGGAGAGACGCAGGCCTTGAGTACCGGCGGCGAAAAGCAGTAGAGCGCCAGGGCCGTATAGCCGCCCAGGTTGCCGTAGAGTCGCCGCGTAACCCACCAGAGAGCGCCGCCGAGCAGGCAGCCGGCAAACAGAAACGGGAGTCGCAGCAGCAGCAGAACATGGGTGAGCTGGTGGCGCATCTCCCAGCTGCTGACCTCGCCGGAGGTCTGCACGACGCGGTCTTCGGGCTTGCGGAAGTGGTCCAGGCCGCGCTGGAGGGCGAGGTTGAGGGTAAGGGGCAGGCCCGCCACGCGATAGGCCAGCACGCCGTCGTGGATGTTGCCGCAACTGGTGAAGTAGCCGGCCAGCGGCGAAGGCTTCTCCCACATCTCGCGGCCGCAGCGGGCGTACTGGTAGTCGCGGTCGGTGAGGGTTTGCCGGCCGGTAAGCCAGAGGCCCTGCGCCAGAAACAGCAGCAGAAGCCCGGCGGCGATGCGCTGGGGCAGATTGAAGCGAAAGCGGCGTAGCAAACCGAACCGGTGGGTCATCACAATGGAAAGGGCCGCTCCCAGTCTAAATGGCGGAGGGGGCGGGCTGGGCAGGCGGAGTTTCGGTTAAACTTCTCCCAGCATGGCCATTGCGCGCGACAACTCACCCGAACGGCTGGTCAGCGCCTCGCGCGCGGACGAAGAGCAGAGCTTTGAACTGAAGCTGCGGCCCCGCTGGCTGCGGGAGTTTATCGGCCAGTCCAAGGCCAAGGAGCAACTGGCCATTGCGCTGGAGGCCGCCAAGTCGCGCGGCGAGGCGCTGGACCACGTGCTGCTGTTTGGGCCGCCGGGGCTGGGCAAGACGACGCTGGCCACCATCATCGCCAATGAGCTGGATGTGGGCTTTCAACAGACGTCCGGCCCGGCGCTGCAGATTCAGGGCGACCTGACGGCCATCCTGACCAACCTGCGTGAGCGGCAGGTGCTCTTTCTGGACGAGATTCACCGCATGCAGCCGGTGCTGGAGGAGAAGCTCTACACGGCGCTGGAGGACTACAAGCTGGACATCATCATCGGGCAGGGCCCGGCGGCGCGCACCCACGTGATGGAGATACGGCCGTTCACGTTTGTGGGCGCCACCACGCGGCCCGGCCTGCTGAGCTCGCCGCTGCGCTCGCGGTTCGGCATCCTGCTGCGGCTGGAGTTCTACACCGAGGACGAACTGCGGGTTATCGTGGAGCGCTCGGCGGAGGTGTTGCAGGTGCCGATTGACGCCGACGGCGCGGCGGAGATTGCGCTGCGCTCGCGCGGGACACCGCGCATTGCCAACCGGCTGCTGCGGCGGGTGCGCGACTATGCGCAGGTGCGCGGCACGGGCGTGATTGACCGGCCCACGGCAAACGCCGCGCTGACCCTGCTGGAAGTGGACGCGCACGGGTTTGATGAGATTGACCGCCGCCTGCTGCTGACGATCATTCACAAGTACGATGGCGGACCCGTGGGGCTGGGCACGCTGGCCGCGACGCTGGCCGAGGAAGAGGACGCGCTGGAAGAGGTCTACGAGCCGTTCCTCATCCAGATTGGATTTCTGGATCGCACGCCGCGCGGACGCGTGGCCACACGGCTGGCCTACGAGCACTTTGGTCTGCCCATGCCGGGACGCCAGACCGGCCTGTTTTCATAAGCTGCCCGGCAACCGCCGCGCGATGCCGGGCTGGTTCGGAGCAAGGAGACGGAGTTATGTCACTTACGGAATCCACCATGATGCTGGAGCTGGGTACGGAGGCTCCGGAGTTTGCGCTGCCGGACGCGATCAGCGGCAAGACCGTGCGGCGCGACGATTTGCGCGGGCAGCAGGGGCTGCTGGTGATGTTCCTCTGCGCGCACTGCCCGTATGTGAAGCACATTGAGAAGGAACTGGGCAGGCTGAGCGCCGACTACCAGGGCAAGCCCATCGCGATGGTGGCCATCAGCAGCAACGATGCTGAGGCGTATCCGGCAGACAATCCAGCCGGCCTGAAGAAGCAGGCCGAGACGCACGGGTTTCGCTTCCCTTACCTGTATGACGAGACGCAGGCCGTGGCGAAGGCCTACAAGGCCGCATGCACGCCGGACTTCTTCCTCTTCGACAGAGAGATGCGGCTGGTGTATCGCGGGGAGTTTGACCGCAGCCGCCCCGGCAACGGCGTGGCCGTAACCGGCGAGGACCTGCGCGCGGCCCTGGACGCAGTGCTTGCCGGCAGGCCGCCGCTCGCCGATCAGCGGCCTTCCATCGGCTGCAACATCAAGTGGAAGCAGCAGTGAGGCTGCTGCGCTAGAGCTTGAGCCCTTTCAGATACTCCCGAAACTGCGGGCCGAGGTCAGGGCGCTTGAGTGCGAACTCGACCGTGGCCTGCAGCATGCCGAACTTATCGCCCGCGTCGAAACGCTTGCCTTCGAAGGTGTAGCCGAAGACATTCTCCTCTTTGAGCAGGGCCTTGATGCCGTCTGTGAGCTGAATTTCGCCGCCGGCGCCGGGTCTGGTCTGCTCCAGCAGATCGAGCACGCGCGGCGTAAGCACGTAACGGCCGATGATGGCCTGCCGGGACGGCGCATCTTCGTATTTGGGTTTTTCCACCATGCCGGTGCAGTTGTAGATGCGGGGATTGGCGGGGTCTGGCGAGCCGGCCAGCACGCCGTACGCGGAGATGGCGGGGCCTTCCACGGTCTGCGTTGCCAGCACGGAGCCGCCGCGCTCGTTGAAGACGTCGATCATCTGCTTGAGGCAGGGCACATCGGAGTCAATCACATCGTCGGGAAGAATCACGGCGAATGGCTCTTTGCCGATGAGCTCCTTGGCGCAGAGCACGGCGTGGCCCAGCCCGAGCGGCTCCTTCTGGCGGACATAGCTGATGCGCGCCAGCGCTGCGACGCCGCGCGAGACGGCGAGGAGTTCGTTCTTGCCGCGGCGCTCCAGGGTGGCGTCCAGCTCGAAGCTCTGGTCGAAGTGATCCTCCATGGCGCCTTTGCCGCGCCCGGTGATGATGATGATGTGCTCGATGCCGGAATTAATGGCCTCTTCCACGCCGTACTGGATGATGGGCTTGTCGACCAGCGCCAGCATCTCCTTGGGAATTACCTTGGTGGCGGGCAAAAATCGTGTGCCTAGGCCACCGGCGGGAAAGACTGCTTTTCGAACCTGACTCCTCATCTGAATCCCCTCTTCTGGAAGATGACCGGCAAACGCTGCATGTCCATCCAGCGCACTCACTGCATGGTAATGGGTCAGCACGGGGCAAGGTAAGCCCGCCCCGCGCGCTGGCGGTGGTGCGATGAAGTGGCGCTACAGTGTTGGCGAATCGTCGCCAAGCATGGCCTGCCGCACAATCTTAATGGGCGGGAAGCCCTGGCTCAAAAACTGATTGTGGAATTGTTCCAGCGAGAAGGCAGCGCCCTGTTTTTTCTTCAAATCTTCACGAAGCTTCAGGATCTCAAGCTTGCCGAGGGTGTAGTAGAGATAGGTTGGGTCAGAGGTTCCGCGCTTGGCCTCGACCATCGCCGTCTCTTTGGACTGATAGCCCTCTTTCTGGAAGAACTCGACGGCCTGGTCGAAGCTCATCTTGCCGGTGTGCATCTCAATGCCGACGATGAAGCGGGCGTTGCGCAGCAGCGCATCCTGCAGCTGGCCCAGGCGCAGCAGCTTTGACTCGCGCTCGTCTTTAGCGCCCTGGCCCGGCTGGCCGTAGCCCTCGTCGAGCATCATCTGCTCGCAGTAGTGCGCCCATCCTTCCACGTTGGTGTTGGCGCCCAGCAGCTTGCGCACGCGCGTGGGTGCCCGCGGCACCCAGAGGAACTGCACATAGTGGCCGGGATAAGCCTCATGCACGGCGGTGGAGATGACCGTGCCCACGTTGAAGGAGTGCATGTAGCCCTCCACCTGCGCGGGCGTCATGGAAGGATCGGGCAGCGTGACGTTGAAGTAAGCCTCCTTGGCGTGCATCTCAAAGGGGCCGGGCGTATCCATGCTGGCAAAGGTGGTGGCGCGCATGAAGGGCGGCGTCTCTTCCACGATGGGCCGCACGTCGGAAGGAATGGTGACGATATTGCGCGAGCGGATGAAGGCGACGAGCCCATTGAACGTAGAGCGGAACGAGTTGAGCAGCTGATCGGGCGCGGGATGATCCTTGCCAAGCTCCTCAAGCACTGCACTCGGCTGCTTGCCGGGCTCAAGCGCGTGCGCGATCTGCTGGAAGTGCTGCTGATTGCGGTGCAGGTCTGCCCAGCCGATCTGCAGCAGCCGGTCGAGCGGGATGTCCACCATCTCGTCGTACTGCAGCTTTTTGGCGAAGGTGTCCGCGCCGATGCGGTAGTCGCCGCTGGACTTTGCGAGCAGGTCGCTCTTGAGCCAGGCGAGATAGCTGTTCAGCGACGCGATGACGGCGGCATTGGTCTGCGCGAACTCGGCTTTGAGCGCGGGGTCCTGCGCGTCGGCAAAGGCCAGCGGAACGTCATGCTGGAAGAAGCTGACGATGCCGGGAAGCTGCTCGATGGCGATCTCTGTGTAGATGTGCGGCGGGTTCTTGAGATTGGCGCGGGCCTCGTTGAGCAGGCGCGGCATCTGCTTTTCGCGCGCGACAAGCGAACGCAGCCGTTCATCGGGAGTGGCAAACTTGCGCTCCATCAGCGTGAAGGCCGCGTTGGCCGCTGTGCTGGAGTACATGTCGGGGTTCTTCTCCCACGGACGAATGGTTTGCAGCGTGAGCAGCCAGGAACGGATGTTGCCGAGCACGATGGCGCGATCGCCGCGCGTGGTCTCATCGAGCGAGGCCGACGGAATGGCATCGACGCGTGCCTCAAAGCTCTTGAGCGATGCGACGGCGGCGTCGATGTTGCTGCGCGAAAAGTCTTCGAGCTGCGGATCGTACTGGTGATAGCCGACGGAGGTTCCCGAGGTGGGCTGGTAGTGGAAGTACACCTGGTCAAAGTACTCGTCGGAGACTCGCTGGAACTGCTGCTTCCAGGATTCCTTTTCCGCGTGCGCGGCCACGGTGGCAGACATACAGGCTCCAATCGCAAACATCGCAACAAGTTTCTTCATGCGTCCTCTTCAGCTCGTGCGTGGTTGGTTCAAGCATTGACTGGCGCGGGGGCCAGGCTGGTGAGCAGGTCCTGGATTTCCAGCAGCACTTCATCCGGACGAGTGGCGGTCAAAGGATATTTGAGCATGCCCTGGGGCGTGAACTGCGCTCCACGCTTGGCGTTGCGCGCCACCATGCGCATCAGTTGCTGCGGATCGATGCGCGCATTCTCTGTAAATCGAATCTGCAACTCGGTGCGCTTGCGGTCCATCTGCGCGATGCCGAGGTGCTCGCACGCAAGGCGCAGAGCGGCGGCCTCAAGCAGGTACACCGTTGCATCCGGCAGCGCGCCGTAGCGGTCTTCCATCTCCGCGCGCAGGTCGGCAAGCACCTTTTCGCTCTCCGCGCCGGCAATCTTCTTGTAGAGGCGCAGGCGCTGGTTCTCTTCGGGCACGTAGGCCTCGTCAATGCGCAGCGCGATGCCGAGATTGAGCTGCGTGGACGGGCGCTCCTCGGCGCTCTCGCCCTTCATCTCCTTCACGGCCGCCTCCAGCATGGAGGTGTAAAGCTCAAAGCCCACGGCCTCAATGTGGCCGCTCTGCTCGCCGCCGAGCATGTTGCCGGCGCCGCGCAGCTCGAGATCGAGCGCGGCGATCTTGAAGCCTGCGCCAAGGTCGCTGAACTCCTTGAGCGCGGCCAGGCGGCGGCGGGCGATCTCGCTCAACTCCTGCTCAGGCGGGATGAGTAAATACGCATAAGCGCGGCGGTTGGAGCGGCCAACGCGCCCGCGCAACTGGTACAGCTCACTGAGGCCGTGACGGTCGGCGCGGTTGATGAGGATGGTGTTGGCGAGCGGAATGTCGAGGCCATTCTCAATGATGGTGGTGGCCACCAGCACATCGTACTCATGATGCATGAAGGCAAGCATGACCTTTTCAAGATCGCCCTCGCTCATCTGCCCATGACCGACGATGACGCGCGCCGCGGGAACCAGCTCCTGAATGCGCGCGGCGATCTCGTAGATGGACTCGACGCGATTGTGCACGAAGTACGCCTGGCCGCCGCGCTCCAGCTCGACCTCAATGGCAGAGCGGACGAGCTTCTCATCGAACCGGGCCACGACGGTCTGGATGGCCATGCGATCCTTGGGCGGCGTTTCAATCACGCTCATGTCGCGCAGGCCCACGAGCGACATGTGCAGCGTGCGCGGGATGGGCGTGGCAGACATGGCGAGCACGTCAATCTCCTTGCGCAACTGCTTGAGGCGCTCCTTGTGGCGCACGCCGAAGCGCTGCTCCTCGTCGACGATGAGCAGGCCGAGATCCTGGAACTTGATGTCCTTTGAGAGCAGGCGATGCGTGCCGATGAGGATATCAACCTTGCCGTGCTCCACCTGCTCCACGATGAGCTTCTGCTCCTTCGCGGTGCGGAAGCGCGAGATCATCTCAATGTGGATGGGAAACTGCGCGAAGCGGCGCTTGAAGGTCTCAAAGTGCTGGAAGCTGAGCACGGTGGTGGGCGTGAGCACGGCCACCTGCTTGCCGTCCTGCACAGCCTTGAAGGCGGCGCGCATGGCCACTTCGGTCTTGCCATAGCCGACGTCGCCGCAGAGCAGGCGATCCATGGGCATGGTGGATTCCATGTCCTGCTTGATGGCGGCGATGGCCGAGAGCTGGTCATCGGTCTCGTTGTAGTCGAAGGAATCTTCGAACTCGCGCTGGAACTCGTTGTCGGGCGAGAAGGCGGTGCCCTGAGCGGTGTGGCGCTCGGCGTAGAGCTTGAGCAGTTCGCCGGCCATATCCTGCATGGCCTTGCGCACGCGCGCCTTGGTCTTGCTCCACTGCTGCGAGCCGAG
This sequence comes from Acidobacteriota bacterium, assembly GCA_021781495.1. Classification (GTDB taxonomy): domain Bacteria; phylum Acidobacteriota; class Terriglobia; order Terriglobales; family Acidobacteriaceae; genus Telmatobacter. The sequence goes on from JAJXWS010000038.1 coordinate 21,325, forward strand.
CTTGTTGAGCACAGGCGCGGGACCGGCATCCGTGGAGCGATATTTCTGGATGAGGTCAAGGCGCGTTAGCGGCACGTAGAGCTTGGCCTGCTCGGCGAATTCCAGAATCATGAATTCGACGGAGAGACCGTCCTGCACGATCTCCTTGAGGCCCTGATATTGCGCGATGCCGTGCTCCACGTGCACGACATAATCGCCGATGCTGAGGTCGCGGAAGTCGGAGACGAAGGCCGCGGTCTTGGATCGCTTGGGCTCAGGCCGCGCGGTGATGTCGGCTTCGTCGGAGAGATCGTTGGCGCCGAAGACGATGACGTTGGAGTTGGGAAAGCTGACGCCGGAGGCAAGCTGCGTGCGCACGAGGACGGGCACGCGCTGATCGCCGGAGAGATAACTTGCTTCCTCCAGCATGGTCTCAGCTCCATGCGCCACGCGGCTGCCCAGGCGATACGGAACCTGGTACTCGCGCATGACGGTGGCCATGCGCTCCACGTCGCCCTGCGTGGGCACGGCGAGCACGATGCGCTGGTCGGAGGCCATCAGATTCCGCAACTGCTCTGTGAGCGCGGGAATGGAGCCGTGGAAGCGCAGCGTGGGCCGCGAGCTGAAGGCGATTTCGCCGAGCGTGTTGTCCTCATCGAGCACGTCAACCGCGCCGAGCTGATCCAGATCGATGCCGGGATGCGACTGCAACAGGCCCTGCAGCACTTCAGGCCGCATGTAGATGTCTTCCGGCTGAATGAGCGAGCCGATGCCGGAGCGCTCATGGCGCTGCTCCACCTTGTTCCACCAGCGATCCACCTGGTTGCGGACCATGGCGGGCTCATCCACAAAGAGCATACAGCGCGGCACCAGCTTGAGCAGATGACTCTCAGCACCGGCCACGCAACTGAAGAACTCCCAGCCGGGAAAGACGCTGACGCCGCCGCCGGCGGCCGCTTCCATGGCAAGAGCCTCTTCCGCGTCTTCGCCTTCCACCTGGATGCGCTGGCGGCTGAGCCGCGCGTTCACGGCGGCCAGCAGGCGCTCGGTAACCGGCGTTTCCGTCAGCGGGAGCAGCTGCACCTCGTCCAGGCCGGACTGCGAGCGCTGCGACTCGGGATCGAATTTGCGGATGGTCTCAATCTCATCGCCGAAGAACTCGATGCGCACGGGGCGATCCGACTCGGGCGAGTAGACGTCGAGGATGCCGCCGCGGCGCGTGAACTGGCCGGGCATCTCCACCAGGTCCATCTGCGTGTAGCCTACGCTGGCCAGGTGCGCGGTGAGCACCTCCATGTCCATCTCTTCGCCGCGGCGCAGCGTGACGGCAAGGCTGGCGTAGTATTCGCGGTCAAAGAGCCGCATGGCCGCGGCCTCAACGGGCGCAATCAGGATGGAGACCGCGCCGGCGGCCAGCTTCCACAGGGCGGCTGCGCGCTGCTCCTGCACGTCGGGGTGGGGCGAGAGGTTTTCAAACGGGAGCACGTCGTAGGCGGGCAGACGAACCACGCGGGCGGGATCAACGGCGCCGGTCAGCTCGCTGGTGGCGCGCAACGCCAGCTCCAGCGCCTCGGCAGCCTTGTTGTCTGCCACGATGACGAGAATGGGATGCCGGGCGGCCCGCGCCATGAGCGGCAGATAGAGCGAACGAGCCGTGGAGGTGAGGCCGGAGACACAACGCCGCCCCGTGCCGAGACTCAGGTGCCTCTGCACGCGATCGAATGCGGTGGACTGCTCCAGCTCCGCGAAGATTTCGCGGACAAACGGGAGGATCATGCACTTCTAGTTTATCAGCGGAAGAGAGAGAAAGGCAGGCTGGCAGGACGCAGCGCCAACTGCGTCCATGCCGGTTTTGCGTTGCCGGAAAAACAACGCCGGGCGCTACTGGCCGCCCAGCGCCCGGGCAAACGCGTAAAAGAAGTCGAGCGCCTTCCAGTAGGAGTCCACGGGGAGGCGCTCATCCTGCCCATGGGCGCGATCGTCGTCGCGCTCCAGCGCAACCGCGGAGTAGCCGTAGCAGGGGATGCCGGCCTGGGCAAAGTAGATGGAGTCGCTGGCGCCGTTTTCCATGACCGGCGTGACCGGCGTGCCGGGCCAGATCTGCTGCGTGATGCGGGTGAGCGGCTCAAAGACCTCCTGGATGGGCGCGGGCGGCGCCATGGCCTTGCGATCCGGAGCGGTGTCAGACACCACGCCGGCATCCGAGACGTACCTGACGCTCAGCTTGGGGTCGGCAAAGAGGGCGATGAGCTGCTGGCGAATCTCCTCAGGCGAGTGGCCGGGGAAGATGCGGCAGTTCACGTTGGCCTGGGCGGTCTGCGGCAGGGCGTTGTTGGCGTGGCCGCCGCTCAGGCGCGTGGCCACGCAGGTGGTGCGGAAGTTGGAGTTGAAGCTGGGCTCGGCGCTCAGGCGCGAGGCGGCGGCCATATCCGGCGGCGTGGCCAGAATGGCGCGCATGTCCGCTGCGGTCTGGCCGGTCTCGCGCTCTGACAGGTTCCTGAAATAGGTGCGCGTGACGGCATTCAGCTCAAACGGGAAGGAGTAGGCCGCCAGCTTGTTGAGGGCCGTGGTGAGCTCGTAGATGGCGTTGTCGGGGCGCGGAATGGAGCTGTGTCCGCCGCGATCGACGGCCGTGATCTGAAAGTCAGAGTAGACCTTCTCGGTGGCCTCTACGTCTGCGACAACTGGGCGGCCGTGATCCAGCTCCACGCCGCCGGAGTCAGGATTGATGACGTAGGCTGCGTCCACCAGGTCGCGGTGCTGCTGCACCAGCCATTTTGCGCCGTTGAACTTGCCGCCCTCTTCGTCGGCGGTGAGCGCCAGGATCAGGTCGCGCCCGGGCTGGTAGCCCTCGCGGTGCAGGCGCAGGAAGGTGGCCACCAGGATGGCATCGGAGTCCTTCATGTCCTGCGTGCCGCGGCCGTAGTAGTAGCCGTCCTTCTCCACGAACTGGAAGGGATCGGTGTGCCAGTCGGAGCGCAGGGCCTGCACCACGTCCATGTGGCAGAGGAAGAGGACGGGCTTCTGGGTGGGATGCCCGGCGGCGCGGTAGCGCACCACAAGGTTCTGCTTGTGCGAATCGGGGCCGAGCAGATGGACATCCTCGTGGGGAAATCCGGCGTCGAGAAAGCGCTTCTGCATGGCGGAGGTGGCCGCGGTCACGCTTCCCTGGGGTGTGTCTGTCGTGTTGATCTCAATGAGCTGCTTGAAGATCTCGCGCGCCTCAGCGCGGTCGGCCGCGGATGCCACTGGTAGAGGGCTCTGGGACGATGCGGAAAGGCAGGTACAGAGGACAAGAAGAAGTGCCGATGGAACGGCTACCAGCGAATGAGAACGCATATGCGCATTGTAGCCGCTGGGTTCGCGGATGGCACGAGGCTGTTTACAACGCATGCCAAATCGATTTATTGTGTCTCCGCTGCTATTTTCTCGAGGTGCAGGATGGACTGCCGATTGCTTGCCGCCGCTTTTCTAGCCGCCTTAACCCTGAGCGCCAGCGCCGCCCCCGCGCCGCAGGAGCCGAAGATTACCGGCATTTCGCACCTGGCCGTGTACACATCCAACCCGGCCGCCACGGAGCACTACTACCGCGACCTGGTGGGCGCAGCCAGGCTGCCCGACCCGGAGAATCCACAGGGGGTGCGCTACGCGCTGAGCGCCACGCAGTTTGTTGAGGTGCTGCCGCTGCCGCCGAATGCGGGCATCAACCGGCTGGACCACACGGCCTGGAACGTGAGCAGCGCCGAGGGCATGCGGCGGTATCTGGCCGCCAAGGGCTGGAAGACCCCGGCCAAGGTGACGAAGGGCTCTGACGGCAGCCGGTGGTTTACGGTGCTGGACCCGGAGGAGAACAAGGTGGAGTTTGTGCAGCTGGCGGCGCATGCCAAGGCTCCGGATGCGCCGAACGTCATCGGCACGCACATCATCCACGTGGGCTTCCTGGTGCACAGCCGCGCCAAGGAGGACACCTTCTATCGCGACATTCTGGGCTTCAAGCCGTACTGGTTTGGCGGCATGCAAGAGGGCAAGTTGGACTGGGTGAGCCAGCAGGTGCCGGACGGGCACGACTGGCTGGAGTATATGCTGACGAGCGGACCGTCGGGCTCGGGGATTCCTGCAACGATGACGCAGCACCAGCTGGGCGTGCTGGACCACCTCTCCATCGGCGAGAAGTCTGTGCCGGAGGCCTACAAGGTGCTGGAGGCAGGCAACCGACTGGGCGGCGTGCACGATAAGGAGCCCAAGATCGGCAAGGACGGCAAGTACCAGTTCAACCTGTATGACCCGGACGACATCCGGCTGGAGCTGATGAACTTCCACGCGAGCCAGAAGCCGTGCTGCTCACCGTTCACGGCGGAGGACCCGTCGGAGTAAAGGCGGAGCGGATCCGCAGAATTTCCGAGAAGGTCGGCGATCGATGACGAATCTCGAATTGTGTCGCGCCCTTGCGCTGCAGGGCAAATCAGCGGAGCGGCCCGCCACGGCCGTGGCCGCGATAGCGGCATGCGGATTACTGCTTGCGACGGGCGTGGCGGGATGCGGCGGAAGCTCGTCCACGAGCTCCCAGACAACCACCGGAGCGACCGCGACGCTTCGCGATGCGGCGCAAAAGCACAGCTTGCTGGTGGGCGCCGCGGTGGATTCCAACCATCTTTCGGAGACGCTGTACGCGTCAACGCTCGCGCGCGAGTATTCCCAGCTTGAGCCGGAGAACGAAATGAAGTTCGTCGCCGTTCATCCGGACCCGACCACATACAACTTTGCCGGGCCGGATGCGCTGGTGGCCTTTGCCAAGAGCAACTCCATGCAAGTGCGGGGACACACGCTGGTTTGGCACAACGCCCTGCCCACGTGGATCACCAGCCCCGCGACGCCATGGACAGCGGTGACACTGAGCCAGGTGCTTCAAGACCACATTGCGAGCGTGGTGGGGCACTACAAAGGCCAGGTATACGCCTGGGATGTGGTGAATGAGGCATTCAACGATGACGGTTCCATGCGCAGCACCATCTGGTATGACTCGCCGGGAATCGGCTTTGCGGGGCAAGGCACAAAGTACATTGAGCAGGCCCTGCTGTGGGCGCACGGCGCGGATCCGGCAGCCAAGCTGTTTGTGAACGAGTATGGCGCGGAAACCATGAATGCGAAGTCCGACGCCGTTTATGCCATGGCGCAGGATTTTGTGGCGCGAAGCGTGCCGCTGCGCGGCATCGGCATGCAACTGCACATCGACACGAACTTTGACACGCAAGCCAACCTGGCATCGCTGGCGCAGAACATCCAGCGGCTGGGCGCGCTGGGCCTGGAGGTGCAATTCACCGAGGTGGACGTTCGCTTGCCGGACGACAGCGCCACAAGCCTTGCCGCGCAGGCTCAGGCCTACCAGGACCTCATGAAGGTCTGCCTGGCGAACAAGGCGTGTACCGGATTTCAGACCTGGGGCTTTACGGACAAGTACTCATGGATTCCGTCGTTCTTTACCGGGTACGGCTGGGCGTTGCCATTTGACGACAACTATGGCAAGAAACCGGCCTACACCGCGCTGGTGAATAGCCTGCAATAGAGCGAGGCGCGCGGCCGGAACCATTTCCCGCGATAAAATCAGTATCAAGATGCCCGCAACCACCGCGCTATCCTCTGAAGTCATGGCCAAGTACGAGCCCGTCATCGGACTCGAAGTTCACGTGCAACTGCTGACCGCCAGCAAGATATTTTGCGGTTGCGCCAACCGGTTTGGCTCCGCGCCCAACACGAACATCTGCCCCGTATGCCTAGGGCTGCCGGGCGCGCTGCCGGTGCTGAACGCCAAGGCGGTGGAGTTTGCCACGATGGCCTCGCTGGCGCTGAACTGCCAGGTGCGGGAGCGCTCGATCTTTGCGCGCAAGAACTACTTTTATCCTGACCTGCCGAAGGGCTACCAGATTTCGCAGTTTGACAAGCCGATCGCCGAGCATGGCTGGATTGACGTGCCGACGGCCGACGGCAGCATGAAGCGCATCGGCATTACGCGCCTGCACATGGAAGAGGACGCGGGCAAGAGCCTGCACGATGGCTTTTCCGACTCTGCCACGCGCACCTATCTTGACCTGAATCGCTGCGGCACGCCGCTGGCGGAGATCGTGAGCGAGCCGGATATTCGCACGCCCGACGAGGCCTTCGAGTACCTGACGCGGCTGAAGGAGATTCTGCTGTACACGGGCGTCTCCGACTGCAACATGGAAGAGGGCTCACTGCGCTGCGACGCGAACGTGAGCGTGCGGCCGCGCGGCCAGGAGAAGTTTGGCACCAAGGCAGAAGTGAAGAACGTGAACAGCTTCCGCTTTATCCGCGCCGCGCTGGAGTACGAGATTGAGCGGCAGGTTGAGGTCATCGAGAGCGGCGGCCGCGTGGTGCAGGAGACGCGCCTGTGGAACGCCGGCGAGGGCCGCACCTACTCCATGCGCTCCAAGGAGCAGGCGCATGATTACCGCTACTTCCCTGAGCCGGACCTGCCGCCGCTCATCGTCTCCGCGGAGTTCCGGGAAGAGATGCGCAAGCGGCTGCCGGAGCTGCCCGAGCCGCGCCGCGCGCGCATGATCGCCGAGTATGATCTCTCCGCGAAGGATGCGCACGCGCTGACATCCTCGCGCGAGTTTGCCGACCGGTTTGAGGCCGCGGCGAAGACGGCGAAGAATCCGCGGCGCGTGGCCAACCTGCTGCTGAGCGAGCTGGGCGGACGCCTGAAGGCGCTGGGGCTGGAGCAGGAGCAGTCGCCGGTCTCCATGGCGGGCGTGGTGATGGCCGCCGACCTGCTGGAAGAGGACAAGATCAGCTCAAAGCAGCTGAAGCAGTTGCTCGACGTGTGCTTTGAGAAGAGCGAGGACTTCCCTGCCGTGTATGAGCGGGAGAAGCCCCAGCAGATTACCGACGTATCCGCGATTGAAAAGCTGATTGACGAGGTGATCGCCGCCAACCCCAGGCAGGTAGAGCAGTATCGCGGAGGCAAGAAGACGGTGGCGGGCTTCTTTGTGGGCCAGGTGATGCGCGCGTCAAAGGGACAGGCCAATCCTGCTCTGCTGAACGAACTGGTGACGAAGAAGCTGGAAGGGTAAGCAGCACGCACCCGGCCCCCTGCGTGAACCCTGGCAGCACTGCGGAGGGGTGACGATGAGCAATGCTCTTTCGGTCTGGCAACGCCTGAAGCGGCAAGTGCGAGTGCTGCCGCAGACCTGCGCCAACAGCTTTCGCTTCAGCTTGGTTCCGCAGCTGCCGCGCTGGTTCCGCGTTCCGGCCAGCGTTCGCATCGGCCGCCGCGCGGTGCCGCTTGCCGCGCCGGACGAGCCGGGAATCAGCGCGGACTTTCTGACCTGCGTGCTGTGGAATACCTATGGGCTGGGCCGCAGGCTGGGCGCCGTGCACACGGTTCTGGACATTGGCGCAAATGTGGGCTTCTTCTCGCTGGCGGCGCGCGGGCGCTACCCCCGGGCCGTGATTCACGTGTATGAGCCCAATCCGCGCGTGCTGCCCTTTCTGCGCGCCAATACGGCAGGCCTGGACATCTCACTGCATCCGGAGGCGGTGAGCGATCGCGCCGACTGGGTGACGATGGTGGACACCGGCCCGAGCAACGCGGCGCAGACCCGCGCCGCGCTGGAGGCCGGCAAGGGCATTCGGCAGATCAGCCTGACCACGGCGGTGGAGCGGATGGGCGGCCGCGTGGACCTGCTGAAGATGGACTGCGAGGGCGCGGAGTGGGAGATTCTGCGGCTCGACGAAGGGTGGGAGGCCATCCGCAATATCCGCATGGAGTATCACCTGTTCCACGGCGAAACGGTGGACCAGATGGTGGCAGCGCTGCGCGCCAAGGGCTATCGCATTCTTTCCATCGGGGAGTTGAACGAGGTGGGCGGAACCATCTGGGCCGCGCGGGACTGACGCCGCGCGACGCCGGAAGCAACCTGCACGGCGCGCAGCGGCTTAGATCCCCCCCTGAGCCGCCGCCGCGCTGTTACTTCATCTTCAGTTCCGTTTCGTATTCCTTGCGGGCGTCCCAGGAGCTTACGGTCTTGGTGGCGCTTTTTTTGCCGGCCTTCTCGGCCCACAGTTCGTAGTCGTCGGTCATGGCGACCTGGGCAAAGTGGAAGCGGCCGTTGCCGCCCGAGGTATAGCTGCGGATGGCCTTCGTCTTCAGATTCTTGAGGAAGACGGTTGCGCCCGCTACGGGAGCGGACTCGGCATCCACCACGCTGCCGGAAACGCTTCGCTGTCCCAGGTTCTGCGCCTGCGCCTGTGGCAATGCGCCATGCCGCGCCAGCGGCACCAGGCCCAGAGCAACAGCAGCAAACGCCCCCCAGGCAATCCATGTTGCGCGCTTCAGCTTCACTCCTCGTCCTCCTCTTCGTCGTAGAGCTCGTCTTCTTCCTCGTCGTAGTCCTCGTCCACGCGGGCCAGCTCCAGCGGTTCAACGCCTACGACCTCGTACTCGGTTCCACATTCATCGCAGGCGACCACGTCGCCCTCTTCCAGTTCGTCTACTTCGATATCCAGTTCATTCTCGCATTCAGGGCAGCTGGGCATGGCAGCCTCCTCTCGTTCAAGGTATTTCATGTTGTAGGATGACGTTACTTCAAGGTACGACTCCGCTAGTTTTAGAGAGGACCCGGCCATAGGTCAAGAGGCGAGAGCAGACATAGGCCGTCGAGTTCCCCGGAATGGAGAAAAAGCGATGAAAGCCTCCCAATCGGCTGCTGTGTGCATACTGATGCTGGCAGCAGCCTGGTGCATGGCACAGCCCGACTATCAGCTTCATGCAACCCCCGTTGGCCCGGCCGTCGCGGACCCGGCCATTGCGCGCGCGCTCAACACCATTCAGGCGGCGCACATCCATCAGACGATTGAAACGCTGGTTGGTTTCGGGACGCGGAATACGCTGACCAGCATGGAGACGGATTTGCCTGCCGGGCAGGGCGTTCAAGCCGCTGCGGACTGGATCGCCGGGCAGTTTGAGCAGATCTCGCGGGAGTGCGGCGGCTGCCTGGAGGTGCGCCGCGACGTGTTTACCACCGACACTTCGGGCGGCAGCCCGTGGGGCTCGCGCATTCCCCGGCCCACAAAGATCACCAATATCTATGCCATTTTGCGCGGAACGGACCCGGTGCAAACCAAACAGATGGTGCTGGTAACCGGGCATTACGACTCGATCAACTCCAACGTCTTCAAGAACTGGGCGGATACCTCCGGCGCGGCCCCGGGGGCCAACGACGACGCCTCCGGAGTGGCTGTCTCGCTGGAGTGCGCCCGGGCGCTGAGCCGGATGCGCTTTCCGGCGACTATTGTGTTTGCAGCGGTGGCAGGCGAGGAGCAGGGGCTGGTGGGCGCGGCGCATCTGGCCCGGCTGGCGCACGACGAGGGCTGGCAACTGGAGGCCGTGCTGAACAACGACATCGTGGGCGGCAACACCACGCCCGGCGATACGCTGCAGCAGAAGGACCGCGTGCGCGTCTTCTCCGAGGGCGTTCCGGCGGCGGCTACGCCGGAGGAGGTGCGGCGCATCCTGGCGCTGGGCAAGGACAACGACTCGCCCAGCCGCGAGCTGGCGCGCGCGGTGGCGGACGTGGATCGCACCTACTTTCCGGCGGCGGGAAGCGGAGTCTTCCGGGCGTTTCTGGTTGACCGCACAGACCGCTACCTGCGCGGCGGCGACCACATGGCTTTCAACAAGGAGGGCTTTGCCGCTGTGCGGTTTACGGAGTGGCGCGAGGACTACAACCATCAGCACCAGAACGTGGTGATTCCTCCGGCCGGCTCCGGCAAGCCCATCCTGGGCGACCTGCCGCAGTTTGTGGACTTTCATTACGTGGCGCGGGTGGCACGGTTGAATGCCGCCACTCTGGCGACACTGGCCCTGGCCCCCGGCAGACCGCAGAAGGTGGCCATCGACACGCACGACCTGCAGCAGGGCACCACGCTGACCTGGCTGCCGCCCGCCGGCATGCCGCCTGCGCGGTACCAGGTGCTGTGGCGCGAAACCACGGCGCCGGACTGGCAGTATGCGCAGACGGTGCAGCCGCAGGCCGCGGGCGCTGCCATGACCGTAACCCTGCCCATCTCCAAGGACAACGTCCTGTTTGGCGTGCGCGCGGTGGACGCCGCCGGACATCGCGGACTGGCTGTGGCTCCGTAACCGCGGAGCCACTCCCGGCTCCGCCGCATGACACCCGCCGCCGGAACAAGTTACCCTGTTGACTACGATGCGCAGGATTGGCGCCACACCGTTCTCCTTTCCCGAATTCCGCGGCGCCACCCGCCGCCTGGTGATCTGGAACCTTGCCGCGTACTTTGTGCTGGCGCTGGGCCTGCTGGCCTTTCCCAGCGTTGCCGGCCACCTGGCTGTGCTGCTGGGCTTTGACCCGTTCAGCTTTTTGCACGGCGGGCTGTGGCAACCGCTGACGTACAGCTTCGTCCACCTGTCGCTGATGGGGACACTGTTTGAGCTGCTCTCGTTGTGGTTTCTGGCCGGATTTTTGGAGAGCTTCCACGGAGATGCCTGGGTCACCGGGCTTTATGCCGTCTCTGTGCTGTGCACGGCGTTGGCCGCGGTACTGCTCTACCTGGGCGGCAGCCTGGCCGGCATGGACGTGGCTCCCGCGCTGCTGACCGGCTGCTTTGGCGGCATCTTCGGGCTGCTGGTGGCCATTGGCCTGCTCTACGGCGACATGGAGTTTCTGCTCTTCTTCACCATCGGCATCAAGGCCCGCTACATGGCGATCCTCTACGGCCTGCTGGCCATCGCCATGCTCTTCGGGCAGCAGCGCATGTACGCCTTTGCCGAGCTGGGCGGCGCGCTGGGCGGCTGGCTCTATATCCGCATGGTGCCGCGCCGGGGCTTCTCCATTGCCCTGAGCGAGAAGTGGTATGGCATGCGTAACCGCTACTACCGCTGGAAGCGCCGCCGCGCCGCGCGCAAGTTTGAGGTTTACATGCGTTCGCAGGGCCGCACCGTGCGGTTTGACGGCCAGGGCCGGCAGATTGACGAAGACCACGACGACAAGAGCCGCTGGAACTAGCCGGAGCGGGGGCTGCGGAACCGGGGCCGGCGGGGTACAATCCTCTCTGAAATGACCACCAAACTCGCATTTCTCTTTCCCGGGCAGGGCTCGCAGACCGTTGGCATGGGTCGCGAGCTTGCCGAGCGCTTTCCCGTTGCCGCTGAGACCTTTGCCGAGGCAGACGAGGCCTGCGGCTTTTCGCTTTCGCGCCTCTGCTTTGAGGGTCCGGAAGAAGACCTGAGGCTGACGGAAAACACCCAGCCCGCCATTCTGACCGTAAGCGTGGCCGCGCTGCGCGTACTGGCTGCGAACGGCATTCAGCCCGTGCTGGCCGCCGGGCACTCGCTGGGCGAGTGGTCGGCGCACGTGGCGGCGGGCACGCTGGGCTTTGCCGACGCCGTGCGCGCCGTAAAGGCTCGCGGAAAGGCCATGCAGCAGGCCGTGCCCGCCGGACAGGGCGGCATGGCCGCCATCCTCTCCCTGAGCGCCGAGCAGGTGGCCGAGGCCTGCGCGCAGGCCGCCCAGGAGACTGGCCTGACGGTGGCTGCCGCCAACCTGAACTCGCCGGGACAGACCGTCATCTCCGGCTCGCTGGCCGCCGTGGAAAAGGCCGTTGCGCTGGCCAGGGAGCGGGGAGCCCGCCGCGCCGTGATGCTCCCGGTAAGTGCTCCCTTCCACTGCGCGCTGATGCAGCCCGCGCAGGAGGAAGTGGCGCATGTGCTCAGCACCATTGCGCTTGCGGGGCCGCGGTTCCCGGTGGCCGCCAATGTGACCGGCGGGCTGGTGACGACCGCCCCTGCCGCCCAGGATGCGCTTGTCCGCCAGGTGACGGGCGCCGTGCGCTGGGTGGGCTGCGTGCATTCGCTGGTTGCCGCCGGAGCCACGACCTTTATCGAGGTGGGGCCGGGTAAGGTGCTGAGCGGCCTGATGCGCCAGATTGATCCCGCACAAAAGGCTTTGAATGTGGAAGATGCCGCCAGTCTGGAGAAGACGCTGGCGGAGCTGGCCACGGCCTGACGCAGGCGCAAAAACCACAAAGGCCGCGGAATCGATGAGTCTGTTTCGAAACTCCTTTGAGTTGGCCTAGATAGATGAGAAGATGCCCTTGCGGAAGCGGGGGCATCTTCGTTTATGGGCTATATCCGAGGCGAGGGACGGAATCAGGGGACGCTTTTC
>JAJXWS010000039.1 GCA_021781495.1 Acidobacteriota bacterium
CCTCTTCCTCGTCGAGCGCGGACGCATCCGCCTTACCATTCCCATGCTCATCCGGGGCCGAGAAGAAGAGGTCTTCATCGAGGAGAAGTCGCCGGGAGAAACCGTGGGCCGGTCTGCGCTTGTACCGCCCTATCGCTTTACGCTTTTTGCCACCGCGACGGTTGAAACAGAGATCATTGCACTGCAACGCGAGGCGCTTCTGGAGCTTTGCCAGCGATCGCCCTCGGTGGGCTGTCGCATCGCTTTGAATTTGAGCTCGATCGTCACCCAGCGTATGCAACTGATCCAGACAATGTGGATACGAGAGATGGAACGAACATTTGAAAAGGAGTCATCTCTCCCCGCTTAGGGCAGGTGATGCCATCCGCGCCGGGCTGGAGGGATGGAATCGCCTCCCACGCATAGCACTGCGGACTACGGCGCCGGAATCCGCACCGTGCCTGCCCGGCAACTCCGCACCCCGCTGCACGGCACCGGGTGCAGCCCCTTATCCAGGCATACCTCTATCGCCGTCAGATAGTTGTGGCCGCAGCTCAACACCAGGCTCGTCCGCGGAACCTGTGGATTACTCTGCGTGAACAGCCCCAGAATCTCCTCCGGCGCCATCGAAGTCTGCGTCTTTAGATTCGCCAATGCGGGCGGTATCTTCACGGAGCGATAGGCTGTGCGTGCCGTTGCAAAAAACGCATCCGCGCTCAACCCCGAGCAGGTGCCGTGAGTCCGCCACTCGTGCGCCAACAGCCCCTGGTCAGGATAAATGTCCTTGTACTGAGCTGGGTCGGCCGGTCCCGGAGCTTCCGAGCAATTCGCGGGATACGTCCCATCGTTGTTCTCTGGCCATAACCCATGCAGCACAAACGTGCTATGCGCGGCGCACTCCGCTGCCACTGGATGCGAAAAGCAGAACTCCGGCGACCACGAAATATTGAGCAAGTAGTAATCGAAGTTCTCACCTGCGGCCTGTTCGCTTCTTTGCGCGTGTTCTGCTCCCGCAGTTATACGTGCTGAGGTTTTCGACCGGCATCCGGCGGCCGTGATAAGAACGAGACAAAGTACAAGCCCTCTCCACTGCATGCGCGCAGCATAACAGGTCTTCCGGCATTGAACACCTGCATGGCAAAACGGAACGGCAGCGGAGAACATCGAATTTTAATCAACGCAGTATTCCCGGCCATGCGCCACCATGACGTGTTCCATGCGCGCCGCATCTCTGTTGGCAGAGTTGGCAAGTGCGGAAGCGAATGTCTTGTCGCTACGCATCCAGTGCTTCTCCTGCAAGTCATGCAGCGAAATAGGCTTGCATCCGAACGATGCACTCTGCAGTCGGCGCCATGCTGTTCGTCCGGAGGGCGCTAACTGGATCGAAGCAAGTTATGAGTAGGAGCTACTCGCACAGTATGCCAACGTACTCTTCGGGCCCGAGGATAACTCGACACAGAAAATTCTCTTGACTTGTTCCTGGAACGGTTGTACGTCTTCTCAAGGGCAGTTCATGGCCATTCCCCGTAGCTCCCGCGATTCGACGTAGGGCCTGTACTGAACTGCCGACCTCGTTTTTCACGACTACCGATTGTCGACCGGGTTTTGTCCCCAACCGCTGGTCGCGCCCAGGTATTAAAGAGCGGGCTTCAGACATTCATCTTCTGCTTGCCCGACCAGACTGTAACCGTGGCATATCTGCAGTCCAAATTCAGTTCTTAACTCCCAGCAGCGTTGAAGAATTTGTGAATTCCCGAAGCCTCCGTGCGGTGAGATGCCGTTCCGGCTCTCCGGCGGAGTTCGCAAGGAGGGGAGTGTATGGACTCAGATGACAAGCGCTATCAGGTCAGTGGCGTCGTCACAGATGCGAGCGGCAAAGGTGTAGAGCGCGCATCGGTTACGTTGTGGTGGCAACAGATTCGCGAACGCGTGCGCCTGGCGCACGGCCATACCGGAGAAGACGGACGGTATTCCTTCCACTATCAAATCCCTGAGGATGCTCCCGGCAAAGTGCTGCTGTTGGTCGAGGCGCAGGGCGGCAGGCTGAAGGCGCCGCTGACCTCTCCACTGACGGCTGCGACAGGGAACCTGAGCATCAATCTGGCGGAGGCGCCAGCGGATCCGTCGCAGTACGGGACGCTATTGGCTGCGATTAGTCCAGTGATTCAGGGTCTCAAGCTGACCGACCTGGTTGAGAACGATGAGCACAAGGACATCTCATTTCTTGCGGCGGAGACGGGCAACGGAATCGAGCAAGTGATGCGTTTGGTAGTGGCTGCGCATCTGGAGCAAACCACCTCAATCACGGCCCCTGCATGGTTCGCCTTCCTGGTGCTTCGGGTACCGGCATCGCTGCCTCCGTCGTTGCTGGCGGCGTCACAGAATTTCACGCTGATAGACGTTCTGGTGCAGCATATCTCGGCGTTGATTGCGGCGGTGGATTCAGCACAGCAGACGAGCACGTTGCAGAATGCAGTGGCGAGCGGAGTGATTCCGCAAGCAACTTCGACGCAGATCGAGCGGATTGTAGCCGCGCTGCAAAGTCTGCGGCAGTCCAACCTGCTCGGCAATCCGTACCAGACGGGGAAGACGACACTCGGGCAACTGTTAAGCACAGCGGGGCTGGCGCAGGAAAAGCACACTGCGTTCGCGCAGGCGTTGGTGCAGAATACGCAGCCGCTTGAAATATTCTGGACCACTCTGGCCGACGGCAAGCACGGCTTCACTCCGCAGGAGGTAGCCGCGGTGCGGCAGACGCTTTCCATCGGAGCATTCGTGAAGAACTCGCTGCCGCTGATTACGTCCTTGCAACAGGATTTTGCCAGCGGCGCCTACAAGAATCTTTCTGATCTTGCGAAACTCTCGCAGGCGGACTGGCTGAAGCGGATACAGGGCTCGGGCGCAGAGGCCGTGCCGGGCAACATCACCGCGCAGGATCCTGCGACCACGTTCGCGAAGGAAACTTACGATCGGCTCACATCGGCTTATCCCACGGCGGCCCTCTCCACACGGATTGAGGCCTTCGTGCCGCAGGCGCAGCAGCGTCCACTCAATACCTTCTTCTTGAACAATTCAACGCTCGATCTACGACGCCAGAACATTCAGATGTATCTGAACCAGGCAGGCTCCGCGGCATTCACGGGCATCCCCGAGGACGAGAAGAACGCCGTACTCGCGCACGTAAATGCGATGCAGCGCGTGCTGCGAATCGTGCCCCATGTGGACATGGCGCAGACGCTGCTGACAGCGGGAATCACGTCGGCTACCAGCATCTCGGTAATGGGCAAGCAACAATTTGTGACGAAGATGGTGCAGGCGGGCGCGTTGGCAGCGGATGCATACAAAACGTATGCGATGGCAAGCAAACGCTATGCCGGCGTGATCGCGATGTATACGCAGTTCAACCAATCCTTCGCTGGCTTGTGGCCGCATGCGTTCGGGCCCCAGGAGCCCGACGGTGAAGCGATCAACAACGCCATTGCGCAGAACGCCACGCTGAAAGCACTGTTCGGCTCGCAAGACTACTGCGAAGTGGATGACTGCACATCGATTCTGAGCCCGGCGGCGTATCTGACCGACCTGCTGCTGTGGCTCTCGCGGCGCACGTATGGAATCACCGGATATCCGAATGCGCTGGAGGCGCTTCGCGCGCGGCGTCCCGACCTGTTGAACCTGCTGCTCAACTGCCCGAACACGGACACGCCGCTGCCGTACATTGACGTTGTTAACGAACTGCTGGCGGACACGATTAACCCGCCGAAACCCGCTGCCTGGCGGCAGACGACGTTATCCGCGGACCTGCTGCGGGCAGCTCCGGATCCTGCGAACGCCAATCCCGGGGCGGACACGGCGCTGCTGAACGCGGTGTATCCACGAATGCTGCCGTATGACGGGTCGCTTGATCTTCTGCGCCGGGTGCTGGCGAAATCCAATGTTGCGCTATGGCAGTTGCGGCAGGCGTTTTTGCCACTGCACGGCGCAATCACCACGGCTCAGCAGTTGCCGATTGCAGGCGAGCGATTCGGAGTCTCATTGCCGGAGCGCAACCTGATTACGACAGCGGCCACTGCGGCGATGCTTCAGCGAGTGTGGAATACGGCAAACCCGACGGTGGACCTGGCACAGGTAGACGTGTTTCTGTCGGCCGCGTCACTCACATACGAACAGCTACTGGAATTGATCGAGGTGGTGTGGGCACGCGGGGGAGGAGCGCCGCTCACAATCCAGGGCATCAATGATGCGTGCGACACGAGCAAGGAGACGCTCTCGCCGCTGGATGCGGGACGGCTCGACTTGATCCACCGCTTCCTGCGCCTCTGGTCGCGGACGGGCTGGAAGATGTGGGAGCTCGATCTGCTGCTCAGCGCGCCCGGCATAGGCGACCCGGCGCTGGCGCCGCAGACGTTTGCGAACCTGTTCACGATGCGGCAGCTGTTAGACGCTACCGGGCTTTCGGTGGTGGAACTACAGGCGTTTTACCAAACGATCGACACAGGCAGCCATCGAGATCCGGATGGCACGCAAACCACACCGTTCTATGCGTCGTTGTTCCTGAACCCGACGTTTACCCCGGATGCGGCACTCCAGGTGGGGAACCTGGATGGAACTGTGGATTTGGCGACGCACGCGCCGGCAATTCAGGCGGCTCTGCAGCTTTCGGCAGATGACACCACGACACTTCTGGGGCTGACCGACAATCACCGCACGCTCGACAATCTGAGTCTGATTTATCGCGTCGCGATGCTTGCGCGCGTTCTGCAGCTTAGCTTGAGCGACATGCAGGCGATTGGACCTGTGCCCATTACCAACGTGTTTACTACGCCCGCGGCAACGCTTGCCTTTATACAGCGCGCCAGGAATATCGCGTCTGCAGGTTTCACCGTAGACCAGATGAACTACGTGCTCACTACGACTCCGGCGAAGACGGGGATCACGGACACGCAGGTGCAAGCGGCAGTTGCAAGCGTGATCGCGGCGATGCAGAAGGTGCAGCAGTCGGTCTATGGTGGCGGCGATCCGCCGTTCACGGCGTTGGGCAAGCAGTTGGCGCAGCTGGCGCCTTCAACAGATCCGACCAAGCCCAGCCTGAGCGATGCCGCACAAATGAAGACGGCGCTGGCCATCGTCGACGGCAGCTTTAGTGGCGGAGATCCAGCGCGCACGAACTTTATTAACGCCCAGTTCGCGTTGTTCATGAACGCGGCGCAGTTGGCGAACGCGGTGACGACGCTGGTCCCGCTGGTTGCAGCCGCGACAGGTGCAGCGCTCGACACGCGCGCAAACCTGCTGCTGACACCCCTCGTCCAATACCTGACGCAGAAGCAAGTGATTGCGGCGGTTGCCAGTGCACTATCATTGGCCGCCGATAGCGCCAGCTATTTGATGAGTACGCTGACGGTTCCGCAACTACCACCATCGACGGAGACGCTGCTGACCGCATTAACCGACCCGGAGCTGCTGCAGCAGCCAATTCCTGCGGCGGTGCAGAGTGCGGCCAACAATTCGATCCGGCTCCTGAACAAGGTTGGCTTCATCGCGGCCCAGCTTCATCTGGTGGCGGCTGATCTGAGATGGATGGTGCCGAATGCGGCCGTCTATGGCGGTGTTGATCTGGCGAATCTGCCGGTTTTGACGGGACAGGCAAATCAGAGCATCGACCAGTTGCTGGCGACCGTGTTGCTGGTTCAACTGAATCGAGCGTTTACGGCATTGCTGAACACGACTCTATCGCCGCCGCCCGCGATAACCAGTCTTACCAGCATGCTGTCTGCGGTGGCTAACAACGCATTCGCGACGGATGCTGCGGCGCAGGCGGCCTTCGCCGGGATCAGCGGAGCGCTGCCGGCGGATATTACCTCGCTGGCGACGAGCATCGGAATCTCACTGGCCGCAGGAGACTGGGCCAACCTTGCCACCTACAACCGTCTGCGCACACTGTTACAGATGTCGAATGCGACGAACGGCAGCGGAGACGCTTTGAGCTTGTGGGCCGAAGAAGCGAGCCCGATGACCCTGGCCTCGATTGCTGCTCTGGCCGCGATCAAAGGTGCGACATCGAGCGCAGCATGGCTTACCGTGGTGCAGTCGCTCAACGATCCGCTGCGGCAGGACCGCAGGGATGCGCTGGTCGCGTATCTGACTGCGCAGCGCAACACCGGAGTTGTGCCGTGGACACCGATGCCATGGGGAACAGACAGTAACAGCCTCTTCGACTATTTCCTCATCGATACCCAGATGTCGTCGTGCATGGCCACGTCGCGCGTGGTGCAGGCGTACGAGACGGTGCAACTGTTCGTCGAGCGCTGCCTCATGAACCTTGAGGCGGCAGTGGCGGTTGATGCCACGAAGGATGACGGCTGGGACTACTGGAGCTGGATGCAGCGCTATCGGTTGTGGCAGGCGGACCGCGAGATCTTCCTATGGCCGGAGAACTGGTTGATCGAGGCAGACCGTCCCAACCGATCTGAGATATTCGATACGCTGATCCAGGAAGCGCGCCAGACCAATGGGACGGCCACAGGCCTTGAGCCCGTTGTGCTGAACTACATCGATCGCCTTGATCAAATAGCGCACCTGCGTGTCTGCGGCATGTGCCAGGATCCTGTAACCCCGGCCACGCACGTGGTTGCGCGCACGCAAACCGACCCTCCAACGTACTATCACCGGATCTTCAAAGACAACGCGTGGACGCCGTGGGTCAAGATTCCCCTGAACATCAAATCGCATCAGGTGGTTCCGGTAATTCACCGGCGGTGCCTGTACCTATTCTGGATTGAGGTGATGGTCGCGAATGAGCCGCAGCAGAAGGTGCCCGCGGCACAGGGCAGTACGAGCACCTCAGTGAATGCTCCGCCCGCGCGCCACATCGAGATACGGGTTGGCAGCAGCTCATACCGCAACGACAAATGGACCGCGGCAACGCACGCCGCCGGAACGCTCTACGACGCACCGTTCATTCTGCTGGACCCGCAAGCGGATACAACTCCGCGGGCGATTGAGGCGCTGTACAGCATCAAGGTCAATCTGCCGACGAGCGTCAACCGCACTGATTTGTGGGTCGAAGTCTTTCGCTACAAGGCTTACAGTTACACCTATTCGGAAGGCATCGGCTGGACTAAGGGGAAGTCGCCATCGGAGCAGGAGATCAGCCAGCGAGTCTTCTCCGGAGTGTTTGATTCCCTGGCGCAGAATTTTGAGAGACTCACAAGCTACAGTTCGTTCTGGATCGAGTCCGACATGTCGGGCCCCGGCTATTCGGGCAGTCTCAAGCTCGACGTGACAATTCAGGGCTCTGCGGAACACATCGGGCGCGCCGTCTTCGATGGCCGGTTCGAGGCGCTCGAGATGCGCAACATGGCAGTGATCCTGCAGGGGCTGTTCATCTATAACTATCTGAGCTATGCACAGGCGCATTATGGGCACGAAGCGGAGAAACTTACCGAGCTTGCCGGTACGGACAACGACCTGCATCATGACGCCGGGCTGGTGCCCAAAACCGGCGCACTGGTTACACTGCCAGTCGCGCCGGGCTCACCCACGGGCATCCCTCTCAACTTCACGACAACCATCAGTCCCTACGAGCAAAACAGCGGTCCACTGCTGTGGACGGCACAGGCTCCGTATGCGGTGATTGGCCCGGATACGGATCTGCAATTCGATCCGGGCAATGACTTCGTCTACACAGACCCCAAGCGCGCATATTTCGTGCAGGCAGTGCGGTGGTACGAATACGGAAGCCAATGGAGGCCCGTGGCGCCATCGAACCCAAGCCAGGTCCCGTTTCAAATACGGTACACGTTCCACCGGTTCTATCATCCCTACACCAACCTGTTCTGGCACGAGATATTCAACGGCGGGTTGCCTGCGCTATACCAGCCTGCACTCCAGGCGGCACCGGCGAAGGTAGACCCCTCGCACACTGACGACTTCAGCTTTAAGAGCACGTACAATCCGGTGCCGGGGCGCGTTCACTGGGGCGAGGACGGAGAGATCATCGATTTCGCTCGCAGCGCGCCGTACTCGGTTTATAACTGGGAGCTGTTCTTCCACGTCCCGTACTACATCGCACAATCCCTCAAACAGAATCAGCAGTTTGATGATGCGCTGGCCTGGCTGCAGTACATCTTCAATCCCACCGCGCCGGGTCCGCTGCCGGAGCCACGACGGTTCTGGGTTACACTGCCGTTTTCCACTTTGACGTCAGCACAGGTCGCAAAGCAGAACATCAACAACCTGCTGATGGCAGTGAATCAGAATGATTCCGATGCCATGGGGCAGGTGCAGAGCTGGCAGGCGAATCCCTTCAATCCGTTCCTCGTGGCCGACCTGAGGCCTGTGGCGTACATGAAAGCGGTGGTAATGGCTTACGTGAATACGCTGATCGCGAAGGCGGATTATCTGTTTGCCTCGACGTCGCGAGAGAACCTCTCGGAAGCCATGCTGCTTTTGGTGCGAGCGTCCGAGATCATGGGTCCTCTGCCGCAGGCAGTACCGCCCCCGGATCGCGCCGATGCTTCGTTCCTGACGTTGCAGCCCGAGCTCGACGCCTTCGCCAATGCCATGGTGACGATTGAAAACCTGCTACCCGCCGATGGCGGCGGAACAGGCGGTGGTGGCGGAGCGATGCCGCCGCCGGAGACCTTCTACTTCAAGATTCCGCCAAACACGCAGTTGCTAAAAGTGTGGCAAACGATCGATGACCGGATGTACAAGCTGCGTCATTGCTTGTCGTTGTCTGGCCAGCCGCTGTTGCTGCCGCTTTTCGACGCGCCGCTTGATCCCGGACTGTTGGCCGCTGCCGAAGCTGCCGGTATGGATCTCTCCAGCATTCTCGGCGATCTTTCAGCGCCATTGCCGAACTACCGCTACGACGTACTTTATGGTCAGGCGGTGAAATTTTGTGACACCGTGCGTACGTTCGGGTCGCAACTGCTGGCTGCGCTCGAAAAGAAGGATGCCGATGATCTGGCACTGCTTCTGCCAACGCTTCAGCAACAACTGCTGGTGGAGCAGAACCAGATCTTCCAGTGGCAGTTGGATGCAGCCAATGAGCGGCTGGCGGCGATTGGACAGTCGATTGCGGTGCAGCAACTCCGCAACAGCTTCTACACGCAGCACGCATCGCAGTTCGTGAATGATTCGGAGCAGACGTCGATCGACCGGCAGAACCTGATGCTGGCAGGGTACGAACTCATCGCGGCTGAGTATGTTCTGGCAGGAATTCTGTTCGGGATTCCGAATTTCCTGATAGGTGCTTCCGGCTTTGGCGGGTCGCCGGTGGCGAGCGGCGCGCTGGGAGGTCGCGATTTTGGCGAGGGCGCCAAGGCCGGCGCGAACTTCATGAAGACCCTGGGCACAATCTTCGACCGGCAGGCAAAGCTCGGGAAAGAAGTTGGCGGGTATCAGCAGCGAAAGGATAAATGGAATGAGCAGGCGAGTGAGGCACAGATCGAGATCGAGCGCCTGACCCACGAACAGTCTGCGGCCAGCTTGGCGGTACAGATCGCAACCCAGCAGCAGACCGACCATCAGACCATGATCGACAATCTGCAGCAGCAGATCGATTTCCTCACCAACAAATTTACCAATGCGGCGTTGTACGACTGGATGGCGTCGAAACTCTCCGATGTATATTTCCAGAGCTACCAGATGGCATACGCAATGGCAAAGCGGGCTGAGCGCACCTTTCAATACGAGCTGGCGCTGCCAACGGCAAGCTTCATCCAGTTCGGCTATTGGGACAGCCTGCACAAGGGCCTGCTGGCGGGCGAATCGCTGATGACCGATCTGCACCGCATGCAGGCTTCGTACCTGGACTTGAACGTGCGCCGGTATGAGATTAGCCGCATCGTCTCGTTGGCTTCGTTGCCGCCGGGTCAGGCTGGACAGCCGGCACCGATTCTGCAGTTGCTGTCAACCGGCGCCTGCGACTTCGAACTGCCCGAGTCGCTGTACGATCGCGACTATCCCGGCCACTACCAGCGTCAGCTCAAGCGCGTTAGCGTGACGGTGGTCTACACAAGTCCGGGGAAGAACGACAACGTCATGTGCAAGTTCACGCTGGTGAAGAACAAGGTCCGCATGAACACCAATCTCAACACGGGCGGTGGGGACCCGTATGCGGAGAGTCCTCTGGGCAGCGATACCAACCGCTTTGCCTACCAATACGGCGCGGTGCAGTCGGTGGTGACCAGCCAGGCCCAGGACGATCCCGGCCTGTTTGAAAATCAAATTCACTATCAGATCAGCGATCCGCGCTACCTGCCCTTCGAGGGCGCAGGAGCCATCAGCGACTGGCATCTGGAACTGCCCCCGAACAACCAGATCGATGTAGCGGCGGTGAGCGACGTGCTGATCCACGTTCTCTACTCCGCTCTCGATGGCGGGCCAGACTTTGCGTCGAAGGCCACGACATGGGCGGCGACACAACCTCAGTTCACCACCAAGCTGTTCAGCGCAGCCAACGATTTTGCGGCACCGCCGCCTACGGTAGCGAATCCTTATCCAGTGACGCCGTGGCAGGCGTTCCTGGCCACGCCGCAGGGCGGCGCCGATCAGGTGCTTACGCTTGCGATCAATGCAACCAGGTTCCCGATCTGGACGCGGGGCAAGACGGTCAAGATCGTGGGCATGAACGTCTATGCCGTGTCGTGGACCGGCGGGTCGTTCCAACTGCAACCACAGGCACCGCTGCCGACGACCAACGTTGCGCTCAATTCGCCGGGACTGCCGAACCTGCTGGCGAATGGGACGGTTGCACTGTCGGTTGGCGGAATCTCTCCCGGTACATGGAGCTTCAAGCTTCAGGCATCGGGCGCGGGCAACTTCCAATCGCTCACCAGCAGCCAGATCGCAGACCTGATTTTGGAACTGCAGTTTACGGCGACTTGAAAATGAGCACGACAGCAACACATCTCGTGCCACAGGACGTGCTGCAGCGGCTGGTGTGCTCGCTGGCGCCGGATAGCGTGATGCTGTTTGGATCGCGAGCGCGAGCGTCGGCGCGTGCGGTGAGTGACATCGACCTGCTGCTGGTGGGCACGTGGACGATGGATCGCGCATACTTGCTGCGCCATGCGCGGCGCCTGGTGGCGCACAGCTTCCCGCACGTGGATCTCGTGCTGTGTACGCAAGAGGAGATTCGAATGGCGAAAACCGACGGCGCACCCTTTCTGCAGTCGATACTGGAGAAGGGCGTGCTCATTTACGATCGGACTGAATCTGCAGATACAGCTCAGCATCGAGGGTTTGACGCGTTCACAGCCGGCGAATGAGGAGTTCGCGCTCGTAGATCATCTCCGGAGGAAGATGATCATGCAGGGCGATAAACAATTCCTCGTGATCCATCACCTCGCGCTTCCATGCTTCGCGGTTAACGTTTTCCAGTTCTTCAAACTGCTCTTCAGAAAAGTCGATCCCATCCCACTGGACATCCTCAAAGCACGGCACCCAGCCGATTCTCAGAGCAGGCATGAAGCGGAAAACTGGGCAGATCCCCTGAAACTCCAAGCCTGCACCTCTACTTCCGCAAGCTACTGGAGTGCGTCTGATCCTGCCTTGCATCTCACGGCAGGGAATTCGCTGACTTTCAGCCCAAAAATTAAGAGTTCAATTGATGTGACGGCCGTCACATCCGGGTGCGATTCAGATCACGTAACGTGCCTTCGTTCGCCGAAGTGTTATAGGCCAATTGTGATCTCACAGGAAAGCCATGGCCAATCTCCGGCGCCTCCACGATGAGCGAGGTAGGAATGAGTCAATCCATTTGGCAGTCGATGGAAAAGAAGGGCTATAGCCGCAGAGAGTTTCTGCAGTTTTGTGCGGCGGCAGCCACCATAGCCGGGTTGGGAAAGTCCGGCGTGGCCGAGGTCGTTTCCGCATTTGAGAAGAAAGAGAAGCCGGCGGTGGTGTGGATGCACTTTCAGGAGTGCACCTGCTGCAGCGAATCGTTCATCCGCGCGTCGCACCCAATCGTGCTGGACGTGCTGCTGGATGTGCTCTCACTGAACTACACCGAAACCCTGATGGCGGCCTCCGGCTTTCAGGCGGAAAAAAGCCTGAACGATACCATCCAGAACAACAAGGGCAAGTACATCGTTCTGGTGGAAGGCGCCGTTCCCACGCAGGACGGCGGAGTTTACTGCATGATCGGCGGCAAGACGGCCGAGTCCATTCTGCAGACAGTGGCCAAGGATGCCGCGGCGGTTGTTGCCTGGGGCAGTTGCGCGTCCAACGGATGCGTCCAGGCAGCCAAGCCTAATCCCACCGGGGCCACGCCCATCTACAAGCTTGTAGACAAGCCGGTCATCAACGTGCCCGGCTGCCCGCCTATCGCCGACGTAATGATGGGTGTTGTAACGCATCTGCTGGTGCTTGGCCAGGTGCCCGCCCTGGATAGCCTGAATCGGCCCAAAGAGTTCTATGGACGGCGCGTTCACGACACCTGCTATCGGCGCCCGAACTACGACGCCGGCCTGTTTGTGGAGAGTTGGGACGACGAAGGCGCGCGCAAGGGTTATTGCCTGTACAAGATGGGCTGTAAGGGTCCGGTCACGTACAACGCCTGCTCTGTAGTGAAGTGGAATGAGGGCACAAGCTATCCCATTCAGTCCGGTCATGGCTGCATTGGCTGCAGTGAAGAAGGCTTCTGGGACAATGGCTCTTTCTATAAGCATCTGCCTTCGTTCCCTGGCTTTGGAATCGAAAGCACTGCGGACACAGTGGGCACGGTGGTGGGAGTGGCTACCCTGGCTGGCGTTGCCGCTCACGCAGTGGTAACGAACGTGCGCAAGAAACAGGTACTGGCAGAAGTTCACGCAGAGGAACAGAAGGAGTCGTAGGGCAGAATGACACGAGTCGTCGTCGATCCGATCACACGAATTGAAGGCCACCTGCGCATTGAGGCGGTGGTCGAGAACGGCGTCATTACCGACGCGTACAGCGCCGGCACCATGGTGCGCGGCCTGGAGAAGATTCTCATTGGCCGCGATCCCCGCGATGCCTGGGCCATCACGGAGCGCGTGTGCGGCGTGTGCACCACGGTGCACGCACTCACCAGCGTACGCGCGGTTGAAAGCGCCCTCGGCATCGCCATCCCGCCCACTGCGGAGATCATTCGCAACATCATGATGACCACGCAGTACGTGCAGGATCACGTGATCCACTTCTATCACCTGCACGCGCTGGATTGGGTCGATATCGTGAACGCGCTCAAGGCCGACCCGAAGAAGGCCGCAGAGTTGGCCAGTTCCTACTCCAAGTGGGACAAGAACACGCCCGCTTATTTCTCCGCGGTACAGGACAAGATCAAAGCCTTTGCCGCGAGCGGGTTGGGCATCTTTGCCAACGGCTACTGGGGACATCCGGCCTACAAGCTGCCGCCCGAGGTGAACCTCATCGCCGTGGCACACTATCTTGATGCGCTGGAGTGGCAGAAGGAAATCGTCAAGATTCATGCGGTGTTCGGTGGCAAGAATCCACATCCGAACTATCTCGTCGGTGGCGTGCCCTGTTCGATCAACACCAATGAGGTGGCGGCCATCAACTCTGAGCGGCTCAACCTGGTCTCGCGCCTCATCACGCAGGCCAATGAGTTTGTGAATGAGGTCTACATTCCCGATGTGCTTGCGGTTGCCGGTTTCTACAAGGATTGGGCACAGTGGGGTGGCGGGCTGACGAACTACCTGAGCTATGGCGAGTTTCCCACCAAGGGATACAACCAGCCAGAGTCCTTCCGCTATCCGCGCGGCGTCGTCCTGAATCGCGACCTGAGCACAGTGCATCCGGTGAACGCGCGCAATCCGCAGGAGATCAAGGAGTACATCGCTCACTCCTGGTACAGCTACGAGGGCGGCGACAATACCGGCCTCCATCCGTGGAGCGGCGAGACAAAGCTGAACTATACCGGCCCCAGGCCACCCTTCGAGACACTGGAAGGGCACGACAAGTATTCGTTCCTCAAGACGCCTCGATGGAATGAAAATCCCATGGAGGTGGGCCCGCTGGCACGCCTTATCGTCGCGTATGCGGCAGGCCACTCCGATGTTAAGGAACTGGTCGGCGAGACCCTGGGCAAGCTCAACGTGCCGGTGGCTGCGCTCTTCAGCACGCTGGGCCGCACCGCAGCTCGCGCCCTGGATGCCGCGCTGGCCATGACATGGCTGAAAGACTACTTTGACCAGCTCATGGAGCACGTGAAGATCAATGAGGTCTCCACCTTCAACGGGCAGATGTGGGAGCCGAAGACCTGGCCCACCGATGCCGAAGGAGTGGGGCTGACCGAAGCTCCCCGCGGTGCGCTGGCGCACTTCATCAAGATTCACAACGGCGCCATCGAGAACTATCAGCTCGTGGTGCCGACGACGTGGAACGGCTCGCCGCGCGATGCTCGCCAGCAGCGCTCATCTTTCGAGCAGGCGCTGATTGGCACGCCTGTTGCCAATCTCGAACAGCCGGTGGAGATTCTGCGCACCATCCATTCCTTTGATCCGTGCCTGGCCTGCGCCGTACATCTTTACGATCCGCAGGGAAGGCACCTCCACCAGGTTTCCTTCGAGTGATGCCCATGAGCACTTCCGGAGAACCCGTTCGCGATGTCTTTCGCTCCAATGGCCACGGACCCACCGAATACCGGCGCGTCTATGTCTGGGAGCTCCCGGTCCGCGCGTACCACTGGATCAATGCCGCGGCACTGGTCGCTCTCTGTATCACCGGCTACCTCATCGGACATCCCTTTCACCTGCTCTATACGCCGGAAGCATATCAGCAGTACTGGTTTGGCTGGGTTCGCTTCATTCATTTCACCTCGGCCTGGATCTACATCATTAACTTCTTTGCACGCATCTACTGGGGCTTCGTTGGCAACAGATACGCCCAGCTGAAGAACTTTATCCCGCTGAAGAGATGGCAGCGGCAGGAGATTGTGGAAGTAATCAAAGCCGACGTATTACAGACAAAGTTGCATGGCCCCATTTCCACCGGCCACAACTCTCTCGCTGCCTTGATTTACTTCCTTACGTTCATCGTGTTCCTCCTTCAGATGATCACCGGCTTTGCCCTCTACGCGCCCATGAGTACGGCGTGGCTACCGCATCTCTTCGCATGGGTCGTGCCTCTGCTTGGTGGAGACTTCGGTGTCCGCTTCTGGCACCACATCTTCCTCTGGTTCTTCGTCTGCTTCGTCATCATCCACATCTACCTCGCCTTCTATCACGACTACATTGAAGGCCGTGGCACCATCTCCTCTATCGTTGGAGGATGGAAGTTCGAGCGGGTGAAGAATGACAAGTAGCCCGGGCAAGACTCTGATTCTCGGCCTTGGCAACGTGCTCATGGCGGATGAGGGCGTGGGCGTGCATGTCGTGCGCAGGCTGGAGCAATTGAGTCTGCCCGAAGGCGTGGAATGTCTCGACGGCGGCACCGGCGGCTTCACGCTGCTGGAGCCGCTTCAGAGCGCTGACCACATTGTGCTGATTGACGCTGCGGCCGACGGCAACGCACCCGGCACGGTCACGCGCACCACGCCGCGATTCTCCCGGGACTATCCACCCACGCTGACGGCACACGATGTAGGCGTGAAGGATCTGCTCGACGTGTTCTACATCCAGGGTGGCGGACCCGATGTGACTCTCTACGCCATTACCATCCATCCCCAGCAGCCCATTTCGATGAGCCTCTCAGATCCGATAGACCGGGCTGCCGAGGAAGCGGTTCAATGCATCCTTGCAGAACTGCAAGTAGAGGCTTTGCCGGCCTGTTAAGCACAAGGCATCCCTGCACAGACGCACTGACAAACGGCCTCTCGCTCCCTGGCGATGTCGAGCCATTGATGTAGAAAGTGTGCGGCTGTCCGCTCGCCGGTGACGGCAAGACCGAAGTCGGTTTGGTAAAGCGAATCGAACTCGACAGAAGATACGCCCCGGTATTTCGCAAGCCAGCCTTCGTCTGTGGCTTGATGCTTAGCCATTACGAGGATGGCCGTGCAAGAGGGAGATGCCAGCCCCGGAATATCGCCATCAAGCGAAGCCCGAGACAGATCGCCAAACCAATCAGCATTCCCACAAAAGACGGGATGTGAAGCCAACTCCCTGTAACGACGACCGCTCCTCCCGCGAGTGCTGCAACAGCATAGATATCAGACTGCAGGACAACCGGCGTTTGATTCACGAGCACGTCGCGAATCACCCCGCCCCCAATCCCGGTCAACATCCCCAGCAGCGCCGCCATCACGGGATTCAATCCGGCTGCCAGCGCCTTTTGGGTCCCGGTGACTGCGAACAAGGCAAGGCCTGCGGCGTCCAGGCCGAGAATAAGCTTGCCCTGAACATTGATCTTGCGGTTCCAGACGAAGACGACGAGCGCGGCGATGATCGAAATCCAGAGGTACTGCAAATTGGTGAGTGCGGCCGGCGGAACCGCCCCAATCAGAAGGTCGCGAGTGATTCCGCCGGCATTGCCGGTAACAAACGCAAGAACCATGAGCCCAAACAGGTCAAACCTGTTCCTGACTCCGGCAACCGCGCCACTCAGCGCAAAAACAAAAGTGCCGACCAGGTCGAGCACAACCGCAAATGTTCCAAGGAGATGTTGCCCTTCTGCCAACGCATTGCTCATGATGCCATCCAGGCGTGTGCCGCAATCACCAGGGCCTTGATGCCGGTTTCCAGTGTCGGGTGCAAAACCGGCGCAAAGCGCGGATTATGATTTGTAGGCAACGTATGGAGCTTGCCTTCTCGTTTGGCCTGCGCATAAGTCTCAGGATCGGCTCCGCCAATAAACCAGTACACAGACGGCGAGTGCCACTGAGCGCCGAAGCAACCAAAATCTTCGCTCGCCATGGTTGGCTTTGTCTGCTCGATGGATTCCTCTGGAAAGTATTGACGAAAGGCATCCACCACTCTCTTGGTGGCGACCGGATCGTTCGATACCAGAGAATATTGATCGAGCGGAGTAATCTCAGGTGGTTCTGGAGCACCGGCAGCTTCTGACTCCGCATTCACAATCCGCGTGATTGACGCCAGGATGCGGCTTCGAACACCTTCGTCAAAAGTGCGCACGTTCAGCTTGATGATCGCCTCATCCGGAATCACATTCTCTTTTGTCCCCGCCTGTAGCGATCCGACCGTGAGGACGGCGCTATCGGTTGGCGCCACTTCCCGCGACACAATTGTCTGTAGCCGCAGCACGGTCGAAGCAGCCATTACTACGGGATCAATGCTGGCTTCGGGCATTGATCCATGTGCTCCGCGGCCAAACATCCGAATCTGCAGGCTGTCGGCCGCCGAAGTGACAACGCCGTCTCGCCAATCTATCTTTCCGGAAGGCAAGCTCATCACGTGCTGGCCTAACACGACGTCAGGCTTTGGAAATCTCTCGACCAGCCCGTCGTCGATCATCGCCTGAGCCCCCTGTCCAATCTCCTCGCCCGGCTGAAACACTGCCATGAGGGTGCCCGTCCAGGCGTCGCGAGCCTTCGCGAACAGGCTGGCAGCGCCCAACAAACAGGCAACGTGCATGTCGTGGCCGCAGGAATGCGCTACTGGAGCCTCCGCTCCGTCGGGACCAGTTCCTGTGGCTTTACTCGCGTAGTCAAGCCCAGTTGCTTCTTGGATCGGCAAAGCATCCATATCCGCGCGCAGCATCACAACGGGGCCGGCGCCGTTACGGAGCAAACCCACAACCCCGGTTTTGCCCACTCCAGCGGTCACCTCAAACCCAAGTTCTCTCAGTTGGCCTTCTACAATTCCCGCCGTTCGGATCTCCTGCATCGATAATTCCGGGTGAGCATGTATGTCCTTATAGGTTGCCTCCAACGCAGGAAGAAGCGCGTCAAGATGTGTAAGGAGCATTTCCAGCCGTTTGTCCTGCATATCGCTTCCCCCTTTAGCTGCTGGCGATCCCGAGGGCATTTTCGTTTTCAGGGCAGGTGCGTTTCGTCGTTGAAAACCGCAGCCGGGAGATTTGTACGTTCAGCCGCCGCCCTGCTAGAAATCTCTGACGTGCTTGCGGTAAAAGCATCGGCCGCGAAACCGGCTTCGGACCAGCCCTGCGGAAAACAGTTGTCAGCTTCGCATGAACCGTGGTGCGTTGTCGATTGTGGCGTTGCGAAATTCTCAGGGCGTATGTGCCCGGCATCAGCAAGAATCGTGCGGTACGGATACCAGCTCGCCCTCGCGATTGTGCCAGATCAGGGTTGACCGTAGATGCGATACGATTCGATGGTCGCGGTGATTGGGGTTCACGCGGTGCCAGGGGCTCTGCTTCATTTCCGCATGACCGGCCAGTCGGAAGAGGTTCACTTGAGGCCTCTGAACCAGAGTTGGGATCGGTTTGCAGTTTACTGGACTGTTGCCTGAGGGGGCGATCTGCCCAGGAAATCCTGCGTGCGAACAATGGGCCGGAGTTCGTGGCCAAGCGTCAGCGCCAGTGGCGGAGCGATACGCGTGCAACTGCCATCCTCATGAACCACCCCAGAAAAAGTGCGGCAACAAGAATCGGGCAGAGCGATAAGGGATTACATGGTCTCCCCTATTGCAGCAAAAGCAGCCATTCGCCAGCATCCGGTTTGTCGTAGGCTGTTTCCCTTTCGGCTTGTCTTGCTTTGGCTTCGTACTCTTTGCCTGAGCGCGGGTTGAACCAAAGCGCCGATTTTACATGCAGCTTGTGTTTCACCGTAACGGCTTGCCCGCTCAGCGAGTAGATCAGGGTTGGACCGTTGCTCTCGCGTGCCAGTGTCCACGTTGTCTGCGGATCGCCGGTCCATCCGTCCTTTGGCTCCATGTGCATCAGGTCATCGCGCAGGTACTTGTATACGAAGTTGCACACCACTCCATCCGACGTCTGCGCTCGCGTGGCGCTCGGCTGCGAGCAATCCCGCGGAATTGCATCGGTCGTCGGTGGGCAGTCTGCGTGAGCTGAGGTGGCCACAACTTCGCTCACTGGCCGCGGTCGCAACGCCGAGGGAGCGGCAGCACCAGCCATCAGCACAGGCACAATCCCACCTCCATTCACCATCGGCATCAGGGCCACCTGGGGATAGCGGTCGTGGTACTCGCGAATTGCCTTGTAGGCTAGCAGTTCGGTCGTTGGCGGAGGCACATCCGTATAGCCGGGAAACTTCGCCGTAATCTGTTCGCGGAAAGCCCGGTCGATGCCCGCCCTGGGCGCGAAGAGCGAGCCATCCGGCTGATATTGCCAATAACGCATATCGATCACGGAGACATGTTTCGACCACATTGGATCGGCCATGATCGCGTCGGTACTTTCCTTGCTGGTTGTTAACGCTACGCGCACCTTCCGGCCGTGTTCGAGTTCCCACTCTGCAATCGTCTTCAGAAAGAATTGCTGGAAGCTCAAGGGACCTGCGTACTGGTAAGCGAGGCCAAAGATCACGTTCGGTTGATCGGCCAGTTCGTCGAGCGTGTGCCGGATGTAGGCACGATGCAGCTCCCGCAGCGGTGGATAGGCAATGCTGAAGAATCGGTTTCCAAGATTGTTGCGATTGTCGAAGCGCAGCGGCGGCGGTTCAGGCAAACCAGTGTCGTTGATATTGTTGGCAGGGCGCCAGGGACTGTCGACCCAGTGTGGACCGATCTCCAGCACATTATGTGTGTTGTATAGATCGTAGAAAACAAGGATGCCAGCCTTGGCCGCCTCGCGAGCAAAGGATCTGTGGCGCGAAAAGTACCAGGGATTGTAGCGTGTCAGGTCGTACCGGCTCAGTCCGTCCCACGCTGTTCCCTTACCGCTGCGCGCCCACGGCATCTCGTAGAAAGGCGCCCACGCATTCGCATCCTCGCGTCTTTCGTCGGTGTGCGCGTCGCGACGGCGATCGTACCACAGCCCCGGATTCACCTGAATCGTCAATACGCCGTCTCGCTTTAACCGTGCAATCATCGCGGCCAGATCTTCCGTTTCTCCCGGAGCGGTCACGCCGGGCACGAAGCGCGTCACGCTCGAGCCGGTTGCATCCAACGCGCTCCACCGCGAGAGATCCCCCTTCCACCATGCTTCCGTTTGCGATTCACCCCATGCGATGTGACCGTCGACAACAAACCGTCCGCCAAGGATCTCAATCGTATGCAGTGGCATCGCGGCCTCGCTTGCAGAGGCGGCTGCTGAGGCGCGAAAGAACGGGGCAGTGGCGTCTTCGGTGGCGGTGTCTTTCCAGCTCGGCAGGATGTCGTCGAGACTCATCCCCGTGCGCCTCATCAACTGCGTTGAGAAAAGTGGCTGACCACTCTCGACAACGCGGTTCGGCGCATCCGGCGGGCCAAGCGCATCGAGCGTCTGCGCCGTTGAATTCCAGATCAGGGAATTGGCCGCTGTCCAACCGCCGCCTTGAGCGCGATTGAAGTCCAGGATCAATTGCAGCCTGGCTTCAGGCACATGTACCTGCTCGTAGAGCATGCCCGCCGCAAGGCTCTCAAAGGATCCGCTCGCCCCGAGCGTATTGCGCGCCAGGCAATCCAGAAAGACATTCGGGCCCGCTGTTAACATGCCGGTCGCGAAGTCGTTCATTCCGCCCTCGCCCAGGCAATGCACAACAAGAACCTGCTGACCATTGGCGACAAAGCTCTGACGGCGGTAACCGGCCTTCTCTGCAATTGGCTCCAGGCTTTGGCAGTCCGCTACCGTGATGCGCCTGGCACGGTTGTTGACGCGCACCGCGGAGCTGGCAAAGTGCCGCGCCGTAACCCGGCGTACCCATCCATCCCGCAGATGGTCCATCAGAATTGCGATCCATGCGTGTTCTTCGTCGGCAGGATTGGAGACGTCATAGCTGCTCTCGAGCGTCAGGTTCTCAATGCCAATATGTTCCGGTGGCTCCTCGCCGTGCACCAGCGCGAGCGTGCCGCCGCCCCATCTCTTCTCCAGCGCCAGCGTGATGGGCGCATCCAGTGTGACGGAGCTGTCTTCGGGATGAACGGCAACGATCGTGCGGTCCCAGACCATGCTGCGTGAGCCCGGCTTCCAGTCCAGGCGGAACGACGCAAAGTTGCCCGGCAGATTGGTCATGCCGATGGCGGAGTCCCACTCGGCTGTGTTGGGACGAGTCACCACCACAGATGCGCCGACTTTCAGGCCGTCGATGCTCGCCAGATGCAGCTCCCGGGTTCCTGCTGCTGCGTCGTTCAAAATGGCAATGGTAGAGCCCGTGTGTGGGTCCTTCAATCCACCCACTTCAATCAAACTCCGGCGCGACCTTCCTTTCGCCAGAAGGATTGTCTTGCCGGGGCCTGCACCGCGCAGAACCACGCCGGAGACGCGCATTGCAAGTTGTCCATGGACGAGAAAGCGCCCTGGCGTCAGCACCACCGCGCCACGAAAACCATCGGCTCCCATCGGCAGCGATGCAACGTGATCCAGTGCCTGCTGAATCTGCCCTGTGTCGTCGCTGCCTGTAGGTGCAACACGCACCTGCGCGCGAACATGCGGCAAGGCTTGGCCGGCACCGTAGCCGGCATAGGAAAAATCAATTCCGGCAGCGTTCGCGGAAGCGTTGGAGTACTGAGCTTTGGCAACCAGCCCCAGAGTCAGGGCGGCCAGCAACACAACAGCCCACCTGACAGTTCTCATCCGGCCGAGCAAATTCATCTGTTCTTTTCCTGTGTTCTTTTCCGGTGCACGTTACTTCCGCTGTGCTCGAATGCCGTGGAGGAATAGGTCGGCCAGCAGCAACGCAAGTGAGCGCGGCTCGATATCGGCCTCTTCCTGATACCAGGGGTAAATGTGCGTAATCATGCCCAGCAGGGCAAATCCCAAATAGCGCGCGGAAACGTCATCCCGCAGCACGCCCGCCTCCTGGGCTTCGCGCAGAATCTGCCGCACAAACGCTTCGTACCTGTCGCGCAACTCCACAATCTCGAGTCGTTTCTTTGCGCCGAGAAAGTTGATCTGCTCATTGGCAACCGCAAGCCAGTTCTTGTGCTCCAGCAGCGCGACCACATGTGCAACGATCAGGTTGAGCAGGCGTGCCTCTGCGCCGCGGACTCCTTGCAGCGCAGTTGTAACTCTGCGCAGCATGTACTCATGCGCGGAGCGGATGATCTGGTAGCAGAGGTCATCTTTGCTCTTCGTGTAGTAGTAGAGCGAGGCCTTCTCAATGCCCATTGCTTCCGCAATCTCGCGTGTCGATGTCGTGGTGTAGCCGCGAGTGGCAAAGAGCATGCTGGAAATATCGAGCAGCCGCGCATGGGTCTCATTGCGGGTTTCGCAGATGGGCTGCGGCTCCAGTCCGGCTGCGACGATCGCTTCGTGGCTGCTTTCAAGATGGATCGCAACACCCGGCGCGGCGGCGCCTTTGATATAGAGATCGGAAAAGACGCGAGCCAGCGCTTTCACGGGCAGTTCTCCGTCAGGACGAAACCAGAGTACCGGCCACATCGCCATGCTCATCACGGCGTGGTAATGGTACTTGTGCGGAATGCCGGAGCGCATCATGCCGGCCGTAATCGCCGCGTCGTAGATCTTGGTTACCATTTGCTCATAGCGGGTCCAGAAAGCATTAATCTCCTGGTTGCACTCCGCTGAAAGAGAACGGTAATCGTACATGCTGACCAGTGCCTCACGCTGCAGTGCAAGCGTTGCTGTCAGGTGAGACTCGGCAATCATTTGTAACGATTCGAGTGGGTCCGCAGCGCGACGCGCGGCAGCCTCAACCTGCTGAATGACTTGTTCCAGCGAGGAATAGCAGATGTCGTAGAGCAGCTCTTCCTTGTTCTTGACGTGGTAGTAGAGCGACGCCTGCTGAACGCCCAGGGCCGAGGCCAGGTCTCGCGTGCTGGTCTTGCGATAGCCCTTTTCCCAGAAGAGGTCGAGCGCGATCTGGCGCAGCCGCTCACGCGTACTGGCGCCTGCGGAATGTGTCTCTTTCTGGCTGACGGGAGCAGCTTCTGTCCTTGGCATCGCTTGCTTCTCGGCATACTTCAGTTGCTGCAAGTTACTCGATGGTTCCGGGTGGTGTACGGTCAATATTCTATTGCATCGCAATTTGGAGCCGTTGGGTGCGGCGGGCATGAACTTAGTCGCGCCCGCCGCCATTATTTCCGGGCCTGAGCCTAGAAGTTGATGCGCGCCGCGAGTTGGATATCGCGCGGCATGTTGGCCTGGCCGGTAACCTGGCCAAGAGCCGTGGACGAAGTGTTAAGCACCGGCTGGCCGGGCGTGGTGGCCTGTACCGTGGTGTTGCCAATGGCAAATATCACCGAGTTAGTGACGTTGTAGGCCGATAAATCAAGCAGGAGATGCACGCGATCATGGAGTGGCACTTCGCGCTTGAGGCTCATGTCGATGTCCCACATCGAAGGCCCGCGCAGGTTAAACGGGGCTGTGCGTGGGGCATTGCCAAACGTCAGGTTGTAGGGCGTGCTGAAGGCCGCCGGATCGATGAAGTTGATCGCCGTGTGGTTCCCCTGCACGCCGTGTCCCCAACTGCCGTGAATGCGCGCATTGCCCGAATAGTTGGGATTCAGATTTGGATAGCAGGTGCCCTGGTAGTAGAGCGTAGAGCAGGCATTCAGTGTGATGCCGATAGGCGTGCCCGTGGAGTGCGTGTAAATCCCTGCTAGCTTCCAGTCGCCGAGGAGCGCCTTCACCGCGCCCGGTCCGCGGCTCTGCCGGGTGTACGGCAGCGAATACACGCCGTACGCGTTCACCACGTGGCGGCTATCAGTGCTTCCGTAGGAGCGGTCCACATAGCTGGGCAGGTAGGCTGAGCGATAGGCGCCGTTGTCGTCATATTCGCGCTGCAATACGTAGTTGAACGTGAACGACACGCCATGGAAGTCGCGCTCCTTGGCCGTGAGTTGGAGAGACTGGTAGTTGGAGTTGGAGACGTTGCCCGCTACGTCGTTCACGCCCGAATACTGCGGGAATGGGCGCAGCATCTGGGCAATGGTGCCCTTGAACGTGGGGTAGGGAAGAGTTACGTCGGGCACAATTGCCTGTGCCGCAGCAATGTTGGCCGGCGTAGCCTGAGCGCCGAGCAGGTTGACAGACGCGCCATTGATCGTGGCGTTTTCCAGTGCCAGATACTTGGGATTCAGTTCGTTTGACCAATTGCCGCGGCCGGGGTGGCCGTATGCATTCACCGGCAGGAAATGGCCCTCCGTTCCAAGGTAAGCGGCCTGAAGAACCAGGTTCTGATTGATCATCCGCTCCAGGCCCGCGCTCCACGACTCAATATAAGGAGCGCGCGCTCCCACGGCCGGATCGAGATAGTTGACCGCGCCACCGGTATTGAACGATGAGTTGATGAATGGCCCCTTGGTGTAGGTGGGGAAACCGGAGTCGAGCATGAAGGCCTGTGCGCCGTTCTGGCCAACCTCATTCGGAACGGCAGCATAGCCCAGTTGCTCGTTGGCCAGTGAGGCCACGCCGGTCACGCCGGTGGCATGCGCATAGCTGATGCCATAACCGCCGCGAACAACGGTCTGGTCATTGATCTGGTACGCAAAACCAACGCGGGGTCCAAAGTTCTTGTAGTAGTTATGGATGGGCGTAGAGCAGTTGCAACCGTATGTTCCGCCGCCGGCAAACTGCAGAGCGCCGGGATAGTTGACTGCGGAGTTGACCGTGGCCGGGTTCATCCAGGAGTAGCGGTTCTGGACCTCGGTCGACGGCGGATAGAAGTCCCAGCGCAGTCCAAGGTTCAGGGTCAGCCGCTGCGACGCCTTGTAGTCGTCCTGGAAATAGAGCGATGTCGGACGGCTGCGCGTGCCAATGGTAGCCGCGGCGGAATAGTCGTACAGGACGCCTTGATTGACTGCGCCGAACAGGAAGCTGGCATAGGCATTGCCCGTGCTTGAGAGTAGCTTGCCGGTGGAGTCATAATCCGCCGTCTGCGCGCTGTTGAAGTTCAGGTACACAGGAGAGGTGCCGCCGGTCCACGACATGTTGTTGACTTCCAGCCACTGGTGCAGAAAACCAAAGCTCAGCGAGTGGCGGCCGCGGATGTACTGCATGTCATCCTGCAGCGTGAAGTTATTGGTGATGGAGTTGTATGCCTTGCCGCCCGCCCAGCCCGACAGTCCGTACGCGTCACTGAACGAGGTGTTCGGGAAAGCTTCGGTTGCCTGGCCTACAGGCA
Source organism: Acidobacteriota bacterium (assembly GCA_021781495.1). Lineage (GTDB taxonomy): Bacteria > Acidobacteriota > Terriglobia > Terriglobales > Acidobacteriaceae > Telmatobacter. The sequence goes on from JAJXWS010000039.1 coordinate 25,067, forward strand.
AGCCTTGCATGCCGGCCAGCGTTCCCAGTCCGTACTGCTTGGCTTGCGACGGGTTTTGCACCGGTCCCCAGAACCGCATGTAGCCGTAGCGGAAAGAGTTCACCAGATTCGGGCGGATGACGTAATTGTCTTCCAGCAGAATGGTGGGATTCTTCGAGTGCCAGATGTAGGAAGGCTCGTAGGGAAGCGGCAACGGGTTGCCGTAGCCAACCGCCCTGGGCGTTCCCTGCTCATCAAAGGCCACCACTGCCGAAAGCCTGTGATTCTCGTTGATGTTCCAGTCCACTTTGTTGTCGATGGCCCATGTCGTCTGGCTGGTCGGGAAAGAGCCAAGGTAATTGTTGGTCAGGTTCGAGTTGGTCGGCGTAGGCAGAAGCGACTGTAGCTTGCCGGCAACCGCGGAGATCTGCGCCGGGTTCAGCACATTCGACATGCCGTTGTAGCTCACCTGGCTGCGCGTGCAGTTGCCGGTCGAGCAATCCGTGGACGTGGGATCGTAGATGGGCTGATAGGCGCTGAAGTCCCCATTGCGCTCCGCCAAAGTGGGAATGGTGGCATACGTGGGAGACGTGTTGGCGCTGTAACGATAAGCGTCGTAAGCGCTGAAGAAGAACAGCCGGTTGCGTAGCGCGTGGCCGCCGATACGTCCGCCGAACTCGTTCTGGTGCTCCACCGGCTTAACCGCCTTGCCCGTGATTTTGTTGATGATCCAGGGGTTGAAGAAGCCCCAGGTATCAAGCGCCGTGTTGCGGAAATACTCAAAGACCGAGCCGTGGAACTGATTGCTTCCAGACCGAACCGTATAGTTCTGCACGCCGATGCCCTGGTACTGTGCGGGAATGATGCCGGTGATCACCTGGAACTGATCGACGGCTTCCACTGAGATCGAGTTGGAAACAGCGCGGCTGTCGCCCTGCAGATACAGGCTGGAGGCGGGCATGCCGTCGTAGTACACCTCGTCGAGACGACCCTGGCTGCCCGATCCGGCAAAAACCGAGGTGGAGTACTCAGCAGACGAGTTGGCGATCGTGACTCCGGGAACCAGACTGATGAACTTGACCGGGTCGCGGGGTGAGCCGGCGCTGGTGCCGCTCATCTGCAGCGGCAGCTCCGTATACTCCTTATTCTCCACCGTGGTCCCAAGCGAGGAGCTGGCGGTATCCAGCTGCGGCGGGGCGCCGGTGACCACCACCGTCTCCTGCTCGCCGCCGGCGCTTAGAACCAGGTTCAGGCCGACCTGCTGGGTTGCGTCTACCTGCACGTTTTCCTGCTTCGTCGTCTTGAATCCCTTGGCAGAGGCCACAACCGTATACACGCCGGCGTCGAGCGGGGCTATGTTGTAATAGCCCGTCGTCGATGTCTTGCGGGTAATCACCACGCCTGTCGCCACATTGGTTACGGTGACCGTGGCATCGGAAATCACCGCACCGGTGGAGTCTGAAACCAGACCCAAAAGACTGCCCTTGCCCGCAAACTGCGCATGGGCTTGGATATGGAAGGCGAGCAATGCCACAAGCAGCAAAACCGCGTTCCGATAATGTTGTAACGTGCTTTTTCCAGCTCTTCTTCCAGCGCGGGTGACCTCCGCACCAGAGGGCCGGCTCAAGCAACCGATCACGCTGACTCCCTCTGTCAACATCCCTATCTCCTTTAATCTCGATGGCATAGACCTCCGGATGGCCGGGCGCGGAGGCGCTATGCGCGTGCCTTACTGCCCTGTCAGTCACGAGGAGAAACTGCGGATCGAAAGAATCAGCCAGTACAAGGCTGGAGAATAAATCATCTTTCTTTGCTCACAGAATTCTACCTAACGACCGATAGGTAAGGCGGGATAATTGAAACACCTGTTAGCAGAATTCGTCAACAAAAAATCTTCAAAGGACTGACCTCTAACGCTTCAATGTTCGTGGAAATCTTGTATATTATTGTAAATAAACAATATAATGAACAAATCTACAAAAACGCATACGCAAGCCGCGATATCAACTTCAGCGTGGTCTGACCTCGTGGCAGGACCTTGCTGCGCTCGCGGAGGCCAGCCATCCTCCCCGCCAGGTCTCCGCCGCGTCTGTTAGCCTCCTGTAGAAGAGCTTCTCCGGCCGGCCTTGAATCACCCATGATCCGAACGAACGCATTGCGGATTTCTCCTCTGCTCGGTCAGCCTGGCTTTCTCAGGCTTGCCCTGGCTGTCGTTCTCTTCAATGCCGGTTATTCCATCTATATCTTCCTGTTCAACTTCTTCCTGGAGTCCCAGCAGCAACACGAGTCCCGCATGGGCGCCCTGACCGGAGCCATGGTGCTGGGCGGCGCTCTGGGCGCATTGCCGGTTGGGCGCCTGGCAAACCGGCTGGGCAGTGTTCGAACCCTGGCGATGAGCCTGGCCGGCGCCGGTATCCTGCTGGGCTTGCGCCTGCTGCCTGTGGGCTTTCTTCTCCAGTGGCTCCTGGCCGCTGCCTCGGGCGTCTTTCTGGCCGGATGGACGGTGCTGATCTTCCCCTTGATTGCGGGATTGGTGCCCCAGGACAGGCGTGACGGCGCCTTTCAGATCTTCTACGGACTGGCCACCGGGGCTGGCTGTCTGGGTGCGATCGTGGGCGGCAACTTTCCCAGTCTCTGCGCCCGCTTTCTGCCGATGCTCTTGCTGACAAACCGCGAGCGTTTGGGCCTGCTGGCGGCAGCCGCGCTGGTCTGCCTCTCGGCTTTTTCGCTGCCGCGCATGCAGACCGCCGAGCCGGAGACTGCGCTCCTCCCGCTGCGGCCCAGCAGGCGCCTGACCGGCCTGCTGACACTGAGCGCGTGGTGGGCCTTCCTGCTCGGAGCGATCAATCCCTTCAGCGGAATCTACTTCCTCAACCAGTTCCACATGCAGGTCTCCGCCATAGGCTGGTACTTCTTTGTGGTTCAGGCCGTCGTAGCCCTTGGCCTGCTGGCTGCCGGCGCCAGCCGCCTGTCGTCGCTGCCCGCATGGAAGCTTTTTCTTGGAGCACAACTGTTGGTTGCCCTGTCGATACTGGGGCTGGGGACGCGCCTGCTCTGGTTTGCCCAGGCGGCATATCTGCTCTTCATGCTTGCCCAGCAGTTTTCGCAGCCAGCCATGCAGTCTCTGCTGTTGCACCGGGCGTCGCAAACTGTACGCAACTCAATTGCTGGCTGGAACACGCTGTTTGCCACGCTTGCCCAGTCCATCTCCGCGCCGGTGTTTGGCTTGCTCTGGGCACACTGGGGATACTCTGCTGTTCTGCCGTTGCTGGCGCTCCTCACGTTTTTGACCACGGCAGCTGTCGCGGCAATCCCGATGTCCTGGGCTCATCCATCACCAGACCACGCGCCCAATCGCATCTCAGAAGAGTATCCGCAATAAATCGGCCACAGAACGCATCCGCAACAGAACGAGCGTCCGCGCGGCCTGGCACGGCTTTCCACTTGTGCAAGCGGAGTGAATGTAACCTGCAATCTAACCTGCGCGCATTCACTCCGCGGCAGTTTCACCCTTAACGGACTCGGATCGCCATGGCAGGCAGCATGTGGAATGAGTCCGGCCCGCGTTGTGTTCCTGGCCGTAGATAATTCCGCAAACTGAACGCGATAGAATCCTTTGTTTCCGGCGGGACCAGTTTCGTGCTGATCTCGAAGCAGTTCTTTTCGCCGGTCACGCTCTCGACCACGGAGCAGTCTCGCGCGAAGTAATAGAGAAACAGGCAATCGGTGGTGTTCGCGTGGTCGGTTGCCGGACAGCTCGTCCCGGATACGGCTCCTGCAAATCCACTTGCGGTGTCTGTGAGGACAACATCGGAAAGGTTTGCCACGCCGATGTATTGCGAGACTTTATTGACGCCGAGCGCAACGTAGGTTGCGTTCCCTGTTCTTGTTCCAAGGGTGCCGGCAAGGGCGTAGACTTCGCCGTTGTCGAAGGACGCGCGCCCATAGAGCTGAAGGTCCATATCCCAGTTGTCCAGCAGGCAGTTTTCGCCAATCGCCATGCAGAGCGGTCCCACTTCCCATATCGGATCGATCTCCAGATCCATAAAGTGCTGCGCTCCCATGTCTGAACAATCGTCCTTGGTGCAATGCATACCCCATTTGCTGGCGACCGCCGAGATCAGGTGATTCAGATCGGACGCGAACACGCTCTTTTCATCAAAAGCTGTTCTGGCTTCGAGATCATCTTTGGTGAACGCAGGATAAGGCTCGGGCTGGTGATGGATATCCCTAACGCGCAGCACGGCCATCGGCAGGTTCTTTCTCCAGATATACGAGGGAGTACCAGGCGCGCCGCCGTCGTCCGGCTGTGCATAACGAAACCAGGTGACAAAATCATCCGACGCGAGATCCAGGCCGACATTGACGTTGGAAGGAACAGGGTCGGTAAAGATCGCTTCGTCGGCCACGCCGATTCCGGCAAGGGCATTGCGAACCGCCATGTTCATGCGCTTGTCCGGGGTGACGATGAAATAACGCTGCTGGCCAAACGCTGTGTTGGCCTGCCGTTCAATGACCACATGGTTGATGGGATTGCTAAAGCTTGAGCCAACAAAAATGCGCTCCGGAATATCGTCCGGGAGAGGGACATTTCTGAAAAAGAGAGGGACGACGAAGTCCGGGAGAACTCCTGCATTCGTGAGCGCCACCATGTTCAGGTACGTTGCACTGCTTGTGTCATACGTTCCTTGCCGGGTGAACATCCAACTCTGCTCAGAAAAGAAGCGAGCCTGCGGAGGCATCTGCGCAAGAATGATGATTGCTTCGTGCGGGTCGAGACGGAAGACATCTTCGTACTTCGAGGGCGACGGTCCCCAGACCGTCCTGATCTGCGGAATCGTGGCTTCATCCGGCCACGGGGGAGCGGCCACAATGACATAGGGCGCCGCCGGATTGTTGCCAAGGCACAACCCAATCCGGTCAAAGGTATATTGACAATCCTCGATTCTCCATAGCTTCACATAGCCACGGTTGACCTCAAAACCCTGCCTCAGGAGCACATGGCTGAGCTGCTGCGCAGTGCGCTCCATTTGCCCGGCATTCAGGTTTTGCGAAACAGCCCAGGGCGTCAGGCTGGCGCAGGCCAACCCAAGGGCGAGATACCAACGAGTTTTCATCCGTCTTTCTCCTTGGTGCCGGGTCGCCAAGCCGTGTAGCCTGCCAGGCTGATACGCACGTCAATGGCTCAACCCGTCACCCCTCGTAAGAGAAGAGACAGTTCGAGGGAGGGCAAGGATGGCGCCTCAGGGGGTGTGCGGAGCGAGAGGAGATGCTCCTCGGTGAGGTAGAAATCCGCTCGGAATCAGACCACCAAAACCGGTCCGGATCAGTGATCACCAACACGGAGTTGCGTGATAAGCCTATGCACTTCAGAAGAGGTACGCGCTTGCATCCGAGCGAACCCCGCCTTTCAGCGGCATCGGCGCACACATGCTGCAGGAATGGGACCATGGCGTGGCCTGCTCTCCCGTGCATCCGAAGCATGCCAAGCACCCTTGACTTGCTCGCCGGGCAGCTTTCTCATGTGTCTATGCACTGGCTAAGCGCAATAGATTTTGATGCTCTGTGGAAGGTGGTCATCTCCGACTTCAAGGGCGACTGCCACTCAATTCATGGCCCAGGGCACTGGCGGAGAGTGGAGGCGAATGGTCTTGCTATAGCCGCCAGCAATCAGGCTTCCGTGCCTGTGGTCCGTCTCTTCGCGCTCTTTCATGACAGCTGCCGGGTCGATGACGGCTCTGAGTTTGTGCATGGCGAACTTGCGGCACAGTATGCCGCATCGCTTCGCGGCAAGCTGTTCGACATAGACGACGAAAGTTTTGGGCAACTGCAGTATGCATGCCAATGGCATACGCATGGCAACATCAGCAGCGATCCAACGATCGGCGCCTGCTGGGATGCTGACCGTCTGGACCTGACTCGCATCGGCATTCTTCCGAACCCGAGGTTCCTCAGCACGGATGCCGGTCGGCATCTTGCCGCGCAATATGCATCTCGCCCCTCAGGCCATCCCGATCTTGTCTGAGAACGCGTGGAAGCAGATACGCTGGTGCGACAGTACTTTGAGGCTCAATCGCCCGGCAGTCCGGCATGAAAACGAGCGAGCCCAGGACGGGATGTTCTGGAACTCCCGGAAGAGCCGGAAGTGGGTCTTCAGCGGTGTTTTTCACGGCAACGATCAAATGCCGCTGCGTGAAGCACAACCCGGTACAAGAGGCGGAACCGTCTCCCGAGCCGTTTCGACCGATAAAGCGACTCCCCCGCCGCAGAGCAACAGCAATCCCCATTGAGGCGCCTGATGCGGTGCGGTGAAAGTCTAAGTTGTTTAGGAGTTTGGAGGCGCGGGCCGGGATCGAACCGGCGCATAAAGGTTTTGCAGACCTCTCCCTTACCACTTGGGTACCGCGCCTTGGCAGGGCCGCCTTTGCTGCGATGCGGATCGCTCGATATCACCCTAGCCAACCCGGCAGGCGCCGGAGGGCGATATGGAGCGGGAGACGAGATTTGAACTCGCGACCCTCGCCTTGGCAAGGCGATGCTCTACCACTGAGCTACTCCCGCTTACGTCAAGTTTGAGTATACTGGGCGACCCATCTCCGGTCAAACCGCCGCCGCAGAGGCGCTCGCCGGCGCTTTTTCCACACCGGAGCGCGACCCGGTTTCGATCCGCACAATCTCTCCGTCGCGCATGTACAGGATGCGTCCGGCAATGGACGCGGCTTCGGGATTGTGCGTAATCATCAGCGTGGTCTGGCCCAGCTCCTGGTTGGAGCGCTGCAGCATGTGCAGCACCGCGTCGGAGTTTTTGCTGTCCAGGTTGCCCGTCGGTTCATCGGCCAGCACAATCGCCGGCCGCGTAATCAGCGCCCGCGCAATGGCCACGCGCTGCTGTTCGCCGCCGCTCAGCTCTGAGGGGCGGTGCTTCAGCCGGCCGCGGATCGAAAGAATATCGCCCAGGTGGTCCAGATACGCGCGATCCATCGGCTCCTTGCGCCCGCTCACCTCGTAGGCAATCTCGATGTTGCCCATGGCGGAGAGGGTCGGCAGCAGGTTGAAGCGCTGGAAGACGAACCCGATGCGGTGTTTGCGCAGCCGGGTACGCTCGGCATCGCTCAGGCTGGCAAAGTCAATGCCGTCAATCAGAATCCGCCCGGATGTAGCCCGCGTCAGGCCGCCCAGCAGGTAGAACAGTGTGGACTTGCCCGAACCTGAAGGGCCCACAATGGCCACAAACTCGCCGGGCTCCACGGCAAAGGAGACGCCGCGCAGGGCTTGTACCTGGACGCGGCCCGCGGAGTAAACCTTGGTCAGGTTTTCGGCAAGAATGATCGGCGAGGAGTTTTCAGGCTGCACACCCTGTATTGTAAATGCGGCGCTTCCCCGGCTGCTCCCTTTAAAATAGAGCTGCACCGATCTTCAAGCAGGTTTGGGATTCATGACCGTCGATTTGAAATCAACCCTTGTCACGACCTTAAAGACTGCGGCCTCCCAGGCGGGCCTGGCGCTCCAGTCCATCACCGCCGGCACTGACTTTAACGGGCAGCCCACCACCATCTTTCGCCTCGGCCTGTCCGGCGCCGAGGACCGCTCGCTGCA
>JAJXWS010000040.1 GCA_021781495.1 Acidobacteriota bacterium
GATGAAGTCCACGCCCAATTCCTGCAGAATCTGCGCCTCGGCAAAGTGCCCAATCCGCGCCTTCGCCATCACCGGAATCGAGACCGCCTGGATAATCTCCTTGATCAGGCTCGGCTTGGCCATCCGGGCCACGCCGCCCTCCGCGCGAATCATGGCCGGCACGCGCTCCAGCGCCATCACTGAGGTGGCGCCCGCCTCCTCGGCAATCCGCGCCTGCTCCACGTTCATCACGTCCATGATGACGCCGCCCTTCAGCATCTCTGCCAGGCCCACTTTCAGGCGCAAACCCGTACCTGCAACACTCTTGTTTCCATTCGCTTCTGCCATCTTCTTATGACCTCGATTCAGGACTGCATGCGGGCCTCAAAACCCGCCCTGCCTCTCTTCGGCAACAACTATCAGTGTAGCAGCGAAGACATGTACGGTAACGACCGGAAACAAACGCGTTTTCCTCTCACTGCAATCCTTAGCGTATTCCAATCTTTCTGTCCCAACTCTGGTCAGTCGCTTGCACACTTCCATCGGCATGGACACACTTGACCCGATTGCTGCGCTGTCCCTGCAGGTCTCCGCGTCCAGGGCCCCAGTTACCACCCGTGGAACTCACCCTTCCGTCACAAACCGCTCCACGCGCCGTGCTGCAGCTGCGAACCTGCCCGCAGCGCTCGGCAGCGAACGCGAGAACGTTCTTCTGGAGCACCTCCCCATCGTGCGCTATCTGGCGCGACGCATCCATGAGCGGCTCCCTCAGCACGTCGATTTAGAAGACCTGGTATCGGCGGGCGTGTTGGGCCTTATGGATGCCCTGAACAAGTTCGATCCGGCACAGAAGGTACAGTTCCGTAGTTACGCCCAGTTCCGCATACGTGGCGCAATTCTCGATAGTCTGCGCTCGCTCGACTGGGGGCCGCGCGAGCTGCGCCGCAAGGGCCGCGCCATCGAGGAGGCGATCCGCGTCCTGACTGCGCGGCTGAAACGGCCACCATATGAGGAAGAGATTGCCGCCGAGCTGGCTCTCGACCTCGAGGCCTATCATCAGCTTCTCGGCGAATTGAAGGGCCTTGAGATTGGCACGCTGCATGCCGAGCGCAACGAGGACTCCGGCGAGGAAGAGTTGATCTACGTGCAGTGCCGGCCGGAAGAGGATCCGCTCTTTCTCTACCTGCGCGGCGAGCTTGAAGAGCGGCTGACGTCGGCCATCGTCGGGCTGCCGGAGCGTGAGCGGCTGGTGATGACGCTCTACTACTTTGAAGAGATGACCATGCGCGAGATTGGCCTGGCGCTTCGCGTTGTCGAGTCGCGCGTTTCGCAGATGCACGCCTCTGCGGTCGTGCGCCTGCGCACGGCCCTCGGAGACTTTGCCGCCAGAGGCCGGGCGGCTTCCGCGCACAGAAAGGGATTTCCCGCGTACCACGCGGTCCGGCCGGGCAAGTGCTAGCGGCAAAAGATTAGAAAATTCCAAGGAGGCATGTTCCGAGTCCCATTCGATGCGAGCGCTCAGCAACGGCTAGAGAAAAAAAGACCACTGCCGATAATCAAGCCGTGGAGATAGCTCAATGGGCAATCGTAATACCGCTGATTCGTTCCCCGATCGGCTCCCGGAGCGATTTATGGAAGGCTTTCCAGATCCGTTTCCAGACCGGTTGAAGACCACGCACGCCTCGTCCGCATTCGGTGCGGCTTCTTCGTACAAACAATCTGCCCCGTGCGCCGACCGCTCGTCCGCACGCAAGGCGACTTTTGCCTATGGCGCCGCGCTGCTTACAGATCCGGAGCCGCAAGACTCCGTGCGTGCCGCCAAAGTGGCGGAGGTGCGGGCAGCGCTCGCCGCTGGCACGTACCATGTCTCAGCCCAGGCCGTAGCCGGCAAGCTGCTCGATGCCATGCTCGCCGGCAGGCGCTCCGCGGACAGCTGACGCGCGGCGATCAAACAGAAGTCGTGTATGCGCGCCGCCGATTGCTCCATCCAGCGCGACGCGAAGCAGGGTGAATCCGTCTATACTCAAGTCGAAAGGATTCGCCTTGCTCGCCCCTTTGCGCTTTCTCTGGAACGCAACCCGCGGCCATCGTCTCACGCCCTGGCGGAGCGAGTATCTTCGCTGGCGTGTCGAAACCTATTCGGGCAAGCGCGCAGAGACGCTGCGGGCAAAAGATATCTTCGGTTTTGTATGGACCAACCGCTGGGAGCTTCTGAACTTTCTTCTCTGGACCCGGCAGTTGGATCAGGCGGCGCGCAAACGGGATGCATAAGCACACACGGTCCCATTCCGGCGCGATGCAGCACAGTACAGCAACTTCCGCTCTTCCGCTCCGCAGAAATACGTTGCGTTGTCTGCGCGTCTGCACAGCCCTGTTCTTCTTCGCCGCAATCGCAGGCGCGCAGCAGTTGCCGCCGGCGGAGCCGCCCATGCCCATGCACGGCAATCAAGCGGACACGCCTACCATCCGCGTCACCACCACAGAGGTTCTTGTTCCCACGCTCGTGGAAAAGCGCGATGGCAGCATCCTCTACGGCCTGAAGCCGAGCGATTTCGTCGTGCAGGATGATGGCGTCCCGCAAAAGATCCAGGTGCAGCAGGAGATGGATACCGCTCCTGTTTCGCTCGTCGTAGCCGTGGAGGAGGGAGGCGCCAGCGTGCTCGAGTTTGACAAGCTGGCCCGCCTGGGGCCACTTCTCGATCTCTTCCTCGCGGATCCGCGCAGCCAGGCGGCCCTCGTCGGCTTTGATTCCAAGCCGCACCTCATTCGCGATTACACGCACTCCGGCGAAGAACTGAATCAGGACCTTCGCACCCTGGAGCCGGGCGATGGCGGCGCCGCGATTCTCGACACGGTCAGCTATGCGGTTGACCTGCTGGAATCGCAGCCGAAGGAGTTCCGTCGCGTGCTCTTGCTCATCAGCGAGGAGCGCGACCACGGCAGCAAGCACGCAAAGCCCGCACAAGTCGTTCAAAAGATAGGTCGTTCCGATGTCCTTGTTTTAAGCGTGTCCTTCTCGCCATCTCGCGCCGAGCTCTTGCACGACGTCAAGGATTCCGGCGACGACCGCACCCTGAATCTGGTATCGACCCTCGTGATGGCCGTCAAGGCCTTCAAGAAGAATGTGGCCAGGGAAGTGGCCCTGATGAGCGGCGGCGAGTACACCACGTTCACCGGAGACAAGCGGTTTGAGCAGCGCGTCGTGGATGCGGCCCGGCACGTGCGCAACCGCTATCTCATCACCTTCAGCCCCTCGAATCCCACGCCCGGTCTGCACACGATTCGCGTCAGCACCACGCAGGACTACGGCGCGCGCATCGTGGCCCGTGCTAATTACTGGATCCAGCAGCAACAGTGACACCCGCCGCCGTAAGGCTCAGAGACAAAGTAGGTTCCAGCCGCTTTCCACAAATGGCGCCACGGCCGCATTCATGGTAATCTCACTGTAGACACTTAAGAGTGGACTGAGAACGCTAGAGGAGTAACACACGCCGTGTTGGCGACTGCAAAGAAAACCGAACTGATTGAACGCTTCCGCACCCACGAGTCGGATACCGGCTCTCCGGAAGTCCAGATTGCAATTCTGAGTGAGCGGATTGGCGAGCTGACGGAACACTTCAAGACTCACAAGAAGGACCACGCTTCCCGGCGCGGCCTCCTGATGCTGGTCAGCAAGCGCCGCCGTTTGCTGGATTACCTGAAGACCCACGACACGGATCGTTACCGCGACGTGATCTCCAAACTCGGTATCCGCAAGTAATCAGAAAGCAGACTTTGACCCGGAAGCGCCCAGACCGGAAACTGGTCACGGCCGCCGTTCTTCACAGAACCCGTGGCCTTGGTGTACCTGGCGAGCCACACCGGATGCCAGGGCTTGCGCTGAGTTATCGACTCAGCCAGGCCCTGTTGTTCATGCTGGCAAAACGTGTTTCCGCGCGCGGATCAGAGTTATCCGCAGCCACGCATGCAGCCAGCTTCATCCCACCCGCAGGCGACTTCCTTCTACAAGTTTCCCAAGTGAACAATACGAAACGAGGACTCTATGTCTACCAAGCATGAAGTAGCCGTCGAGCTTGCCGGCGGCAAGCGTCTGGTCATTGAGACCGGGCGCATGGCCAAGCAGGCCTCAGGTGCCGCCCTGGTCACCCTGGGCGATAGCGTGGTGCTGGCAACCGCAGTCGCTTCTTCCGATCCGCGCGAGGGCATCGACTTTTTCCCGCTCACAGTCGACTACCGCGAGTACGCCTATGCCGGCGGCCGCATTCCCGGCGGATTCATCAAGCGCGAAGGCCGCCCCAGCGAAAAAGAGATTCTGACCAGCCGTCAGATTGATCGTCCCATCCGCCCGCTCTTCCCGGATGGCTTCCGCAATGAGACGCAGGTCATCGCCCTGGTCTTCTCGGCCGACAAGGAAAATGATCCTGACGTCATCGCCATCAATGCTGCCGCAACGGCCTTGGCTCTGTCGGATATCCCCTTTTCCGCCACCGTGGCTGCAGTGCGAATCGGCCGCATCAACGGCGAGTTCGTCATCAATCCCACCTACGCGCAGCGCGCGGAAACCACCCTCAACATCATGGTCGTCGGCCACAAGGACGGCATCGTGATGATCGAGGCAGGCGCCAAGGAAGAGACCGAAGACGTTGTCCTCGCCGCCATCGAATTCGCGCATGTTGAAATTAAGAAGATCGTGGCCGCCATCGAAGAGCTGGTCGCCAAGGCCGGCAAGACGAAGCGCTCCTTCGTAGCTCCGGAGTTCGATGAGGCGTACTACAACGATCTCAAGGCCCGCATCGGCGATCGCCTGAAGGATGCTCTCGATACCAAGGCCCACGACAAGACCGAAAGCTACGCGCTCGTTAAGAAGATCAAGGATGAGCTCGCCGCCGAGATTCCGGCCGAGGATTCCGCTGCCAAAAAGAAGCTGGCATCCTACTACGAAACGCTGCGGGAGCGCCTCTTCCGCGAGCAGGTCACCAAGGATCGCATCCGTCCCGACCGTCGCGCCTTCGACGAGATTCGTGCCATCAGCATCGAAACCAGCGTGCTGCCGCGTACGCACGGTTCGTCGCTCTTTACCCGTGGCGAAACGCAGGCCCTGGTCACCGCCACGCTGGGCACCACCGATGACAGCCAGCGCATGGAGAGCTTTGAAGGCGAGATGAAGAAGGCCTTCATGCTGCACTACAACTTCCCGCCATTCAGCGTGGGAGAGACCGGCCGCATGACCGGCGTTGGCCGCCGCGAGGTTGGCCACGGCGCTCTGGCAGAACGCGCCATCTCCGCTGTCCTCCCCGGGATTGGCGAGTCGCCTTACACCATCCGCATCGTGTCAGACATTCTGGAGTCCAACGGCTCGTCCTCCATGGCCACCGTTTGCGGCGCCAGCCTCGCGCTCTACGACGCGGGCATCAATATCAAGGGCGCCGTCGCCGGCGTTGCCATGGGATTGGTGAAGGAGGGCGATGACTACGCCATCCTGACTGACATCGCCGGTGCGGAAGACCACTACGGCGACATGGACTTCAAGGTCGCCGGCACGCGCAAGGGCATCACCGCTCTGCAGATGGACATCAAGATCGGCGGGCTTACCCGCGAGATCCTGCAGCAGGCCATGGAGCAGGCTCGTCGCGGCCGCTTCTTCCTGCTCGACAAGATGGATGCCGTCATCGATGGTCCTCGCCAGGAGCCTTCGCGCTTTGCGCCGCGCATCCACACCCTGCAGATTCCGACCGACAAGATTCGCGATCTGATCGGACCCGGCGGCAAGACCATCCGCGGCATCATCGAGCAGACCGGCGTCAAGATCGATGTGGACGACTCCGGCCGCGTCAATGTTGCTTCGGCGGATGGCGAAGGACTCAACAAGGCCCTGGCCATCATCAATGACATCACCGCCGTGCCCGAGGTGGGCAAGACGTATCTCGGCAAGGTGGTTCGTCTGGCCGAGTTCGGCGCCTTTGTTGAGCTGTTCCCCGGCACCGACGGCCTGCTCCACATCTCCGAGATCGCCGAACACCGCGTTAAGGATGTGAAGGACGAGCTCCGCGAAGGCGATCAGGTCATGGTGAAGGTCCTGGCCATTGAAGGCAACCGCATCAAGCTCAGCCGCAAGGCCCTCATCAAGGAGCAGCGCGCCAAGCTGGCGCAGACGGCTGCCCCCGAAGGCGCTGAGGCTCCTGAGGCGGAAGCCGCATCCGAAGCGCCGGCCCAGGCGCCCGCCAAGCCGCGTCACGAGTTCGACGAGCGCCAGCCCCGCTCCAACCAGAGCACCATCCTCATCGAAGGCGGAGACGACTTTGACGAGGAGGAGGGTGAGGAGTTCGACGAGGAGAACGAGCCCAACTTCAACCGTGCGGACAATGCTCCTGCTGCGCAGGGCCAGCAGGCGGGCGGTGGACGTCCCGCCGCAGCTGCCAATCGCCGCCGCCGCCGTCGTCGCGGTGGTCGTGGACCCGGCAGCGGCCAGAACTAAGCGCCGCGCTTGACGCGCATGAAAACGGCCTGGGCTTTTTGCCCGGGCCGTTTCTTGTCTGGGTGGCTTTCAGTTCCGGCAGCGGGTTCCGGAATCAGCTCAGCGGCGCGATCGGCTCAATCACTGAGGATGGCGTGTCTGGTCCACCCGTCTTATCAGATTCGTCCCCCCTCGGTGAGTGCTTCTTGTCGTACATGCGCAGGTCAGCCGCAATGCAAAGCGCCTCTTTTTCGGTTGCGTCATCTGGAAAGATTGCCAGCCCGATGCTGGCGCCCACATGCACATTGTGCTCGCCAATCCGCAGCGGCTGATTCAACAGCTCAGCCAGCGAGCGAGCCACCTGGGCCGCGCTGAGCGCGTTGATCGGCTCTTCCAAAATGAACGAGAACTCATCGCCGCCCGTGCGTGCCACCGTATCCGAGCGGCGCACGCGGTTCAAAAATATCTCGCCAACCTGTTGCAGCAACTGGTCGCCGGCGTGATGCCCGAGCGTATCGTTCACCTGCTTGAAGTGATCCAGGTCCACCACCAGCAGCGCAGCCTTGGATCCGGCGCGGCGCGCGCGTTCCAGCGCGACAGAGAGACGGTCAAGAAACAGTCGCCGATTGGGCAGCCCCGTCAGTTCGTCATGCAGTGCCAGATACTTGTTGTGTTCAATCTGCTCCTCCAGCAGCAGAAGAATCATTCCCACGGCCACAATGAATTTCGGAAGATTCCACACGCCGCTTTCGACATGTATATCTGGCCTCACCGCAGTCATCACAGGAACTGCGACAAAAACGGCAGCCCACCCGATAAATCCGAAGACCGTGATCTGCGCTCCCGTCGTCTCCAGCCTGTAGCTATAGATCAGAAAGAGGCAGCATCCCAGGTACACCGTGAACAGAAGGCCATTCAGAGCCAGCCCTCTGCCGATATCGGGAAGGTTCTGGAAGTTCAGCAGAAAGACGGAGAGTACGGCATAAAGGCCTACCACAAGCCAGCGAAGCGGATGGCATATCCGATGAATCGTCGACACGGCCAGGCCAAACGGCACAACGCCCACCAGCAGGGCGGCAACTGTCATTGCCCAGCCCGGCGTGCTCTCGCTGTTGACTGCGACAATGTATAGCAGGCTCACGCCCAGCAGAGCGAAGGTCATCCAGCGGCTTGAGACGTCGTGCCGATAGGGGATGGACGCAAGCATGAACAGCAGGCCTGCACCGACCAGTGCGCTAAGACCAAAATCGGCTGCCACGGTCCCCCAGATTCCCGGAAGAGGCGCAAACAGGAGCGCTGCGAAATGGGCAACAACCAGCATCCAGCCGGTGAGCCACAGGGCTGAGACGGAGGTATGCCTCCGCCGCGCCACCGAAGCAAATGCGCTGGCCATTACCCCAAAGACCACCAAGTCCGGGAGTCGCCCCCAGTCCACCCGCTACTCCTCGTTTCTTCCAAATTGCTAAATCTAGTTTAGAATCAATAATCTTTCACGATGACATAACTCTGCCTGGCGTGCGAGTAACTTTGGAGCACACTTCTGTAACCATCTTGCCCGTCACCACTCTTGATTGATTCGATTACCCGTGCGAAATATCTCCGGTGACCAGCGCGTCCTCAACTAGACTCTTAGGGATGGCTGCCAGCTTGTACATCGTTGTGGAAGGCGAAGATCCCGGATTCGACATCTTTGTGAACGGCCATGCCCTGGCACGGAACGAAGATGCCCTTGAGCGTCTGGCAGAGCGCCTGTCCGTCCATCCGCTGCTCGACTTCTTCTCCGCGGACGAGAACTCCATGGCCGTCCTGCTGGAGCAGGGGGCAGGGAATCCCGATTGGGTCAATCATCTGCCTCAGCCGCAGTGGTTCGCGGCCTCCGAGGGGCTGGCAAGCATACGCGCGCTCAAGGATTTTCTGATTGCAACGCCCGCGGCCCTGGGCTCGGAGACTCCGCTGGTCGTGCAGGAGCTTCGCGAATACGAACGCGTACTCCAGAAGACGGAGAGGTTCGGGCTGCGCTGGCATCTGGCTGTCAGCTGGCGCTAGATGCTGCTCTGCTAGTCCGCAACCGCTTCGGCCTCTCTCGGAGCAAACACATTGCCCATGCGCTTGATCTCCGCGCCAACGCTGCGGAGCTTTTCCTCAATGCGCTCGTAGCCGCGATCCATGTGATACACGCGATCCAGAATCGACTCGCCATCGGCCACCAGCGCCGCCAGCACCAGCGATGCGGAGGCGCGCAGGTCCGAGCACATCACGGCCGCTGCTGACAGCTTCGAAGGACCCCGCACCGTTGCCGTGCGGCCATCTACCTTGATGTTGGCGCCCATGCGAACCAGTTCCTGCACATGCATAAAGCGGTTCTCAAAGATGTTTTCCTTCACCAGGCTCACGCCTTCCGCCTGCGTTACAAGAGCCATGTATTGCGCCTGCATATCCGTCGGAAAACCCGGATACTCTTCCGTGGAAATGTCCGCCGCCATCAATCGGCCACCCGGGCGCACGCGGATTGCATCCGGAGCCACAATGTCTATCTTGACTCCAACTTCCTCAAGCTTCGCGATAACCGCTCGCAGGTGGTTTGGATTGCAGTTCGCAACCACCAGGTCTCCTGCCGTGATGGCTCCGGCTATCAGGAACGTCCCCGCTTCAATGCGGTCAGGATTAATGCGGTAGTGCGCACCATGCAGGCGTGCCACTCCCTGCACTCGAATCGTTGAAGTGCCCGCGCCCTCAATCTTCGCGCCCATGGCCGTCAGCAGCGCGGCAAGGTCGGTCACCTCCGGCTCGCGCGCGCAGTTCTCCATTACCGTCTCGCCATCGGCAAGAACGGCGGCCATCAGCAGGTCCTCTGTCCCCGTCACCGTAATCTTGTCAAACACAAGATGCGCGCCCTTCAGGCGCTCAGCGCGTGCTTCCAGGTATCCATGCGCCTGCTCAATCGTCGCGCCCATCTTTTCCAGGCCTTTAATGTGCAGGTCAATGGGCCGCCCGCCAATCGCGCAACCTCCCGGCATAGCCACACGCGCCAGGCCTGCCCGGGCCACCAGCGGGCCCAGCACCAGCGAGCTTGCCCGCATGGTCTTTACGATCTCGTACTTCGCCACCGGGTCCGAAAGCGTACGACAACTGATCGTGGTCCTGTGTCGCGCATCTCCATCGCCAAGCTCCACCTCGGCGCCCATGGAGACGAGGAGTTTCCGCTCCGTTTCTATATCGCGAACCTGCGGAATATTCTCGAGGGTAACTTCCTCTTCCGTCAGAATGGCCGCGGCCATGCACGGAAGCGCCGAGTTCTTTGCACCTGAAACTCGAATGGTACCGACGAGCGGATTTCCTCCACGAATGACAAACTTATCCATGCGGCAGAGCGGCTCCTATTGCTGCTAGTGTAAATCCGCAAAAGCGGCAGGGCAGGGAACGGCAAATGGAAATGGAGGCCCTTCGGCCTCCACGGTAGGAATAGCAGGCGGATGTCCCGCCCGATTAAAGCTCCAGAACGTGATCCTCAATCGCCAGCCGCACATTGCCGTCTGACTTGGCCAGGCGACGCACAGCCTCCGGCTTATCCACCCTGGCCTTCAGCATCACCAGTGCTACGGGCACGCTGCGTCCGGCGCTCTTGATGGTCTCAACCGCAGTTGCGCGGTCGATATTGCATGCATTCATCAGGATGCGGATGCCGCGTTCCACCAGCTTGGAGTTCTGCATGTGCACGTTCACCATCAGGTTCTCGTACACATAACCGAGGCGGGTCATCGCACCGGTCGTAATCATGTTCAGCACCATCTTCTGCGCGGTGCCGGCCTTCATGCGCGTCGATCCGGAGACCACTTCCGGGCCCACTTCAGCCACGATGGCAATGTCTGCGGCAGATGCCAGAGGCGTCCCGTGATTGCAGGTCACCGCGGCCGTGCGTGCTCCGCGAGCCCGCGCATACGCAACCGCAGCCACCACATAGGGAGTACGTCCAGAAGCGGAAAGGCCAATCACCACGTCCTTGCGCGTCGGACGGCGTCGCGCGATGTCCCGCTGGCCCAGTTCCTCTGAGTCTTCATTCACCTCTACGGCAGAGGCCAGCGCCTTGGGGCCACCCGCCATGATGTATTGCACCTGACCGGGGGCGGTGGAATAGGTGGGCGGGCACTCCGATGCATCCAGAGCGGCAATGCGACCGCTCGAACCGGCACCAACGTAGATCAGCCGGCCGCCATCCCGAAGACTCCGCGCCACCTGGTCTATGACCTGTGCGATCTCAGGCAGCGCCTTCTTTACGGCTCCTGAAATCTTGGAATCTTCATGGTTGATGATCTTGGCGATCTCTAGTGCTGATTTGGTATCAAACCCTTGCGAAGCCTCGTTTTGGCTCTCAGTAGTCAGATGTTGAAGCAAGGCGTTTGTGTCCTTCTTGGTGCTTGCTTCTTTCTTTTGGGCAGGCGCATCTTGCATCATCGTGCTGGTAAGCATCGAGTGTTACCCCAGATTCTGATTGTAGTCGGAAACACACGCAAGACCCAAGATAAATCTGTTGGCGGGTGCCTTTTGCACCAAGGCTTCGGCAGGCTGCAGCGTCATAAATCGTCCCCACCGAGCGCCTGTCGCACCGCGTCATGAAATTGAGGCCGAACCTGCCGAATCAGCTGGCACTGCCGGTCCGGCCATGTGCGATTCGTCAACAGCACAGCCGCGATGCCCGCCCTCAGGTCAATCCATAACGAGCAGCCGCTGTAGCCTAGATGTCCAATCGAGTCCGTCGAAAAGAAATGCCCCGCCGAGGACTCCGCCGAAGGCGTATCCCAGCCCAGTGCACGCGAACTGCCGGCCGGCCCCTGGCGTTCTGCAAAGCATTCCATTGTCTTGGTTTCGAAAATTTGTGGGCTACCGTACTCCTGCCCGGGCTTGGCGGCGGCCAGAATCTCACGGCTGTATTGCAGCAAGTCAGGCACGTTGGAAAAAAGCCCGGCATGCCCGCCCGCCCCCTTCAACAGCCATGCATGTTCATCCTGCACCTCGCCCTGGATGCGGCGACGCCGAAGGGTGTGGTCAATTTCAGTAGGCGGAATCAGTGATCGGCGCTCCGGAGCGGGACAATATCCGGTAGACTCCATGCCCAGCGGCCCCAAGACCTCTCTGCGGACCCAGGTGACCAGGTCCTCCCGCGCCAGCACCTCCAGCGCCTTTCCTAGCAGGATGAAGCCAGGGTCCGAGTACTCCGCCCGTGTCCCCGGTTCGCTCTTCAACGGCAGGCGCAGGCAGGCACGCAAAAGCCCCGCCGGGGTCGACACCGTCTTATAAAACTCCACATAGCCAGGAAGCCCCGAGTTATGTGCAAGCAGGTGCCGCAGCGTAACAAGGTAGGCATGCTCACCCGGCGAGTGCCCCACCACAAAGCCAGGCAACAGCTCGCCCAGCGGCAAGTCCAAATCCAGTTGCCCGCGCTGGTGCAGCAGCATGGCCACTGACGTGGTCGCAACCACCTTGGTAAGGCTGGCAATGTCGTATACGGTTTCCGGGGTCGTAGCGCGTGCGCCGTCGTCATAGGTAAAGCGCCCCAGCGCATTCTGCAGCACAACCTTGCCGCCAGCGAGCACCCCGAAGGCGCAACCCGGAAACGCCCGGCTCGCCATTGCCTCTCGCAGCACACCATACACTGGGGCGAATCGCGCATCCGTGACCGGGGCCAAAGACGCAGGCGAGCTGGAGTAGGAGTTCATCCCTTTTCTGCATCCTAACTCCAATTGGCACAGCGCGCAGCAGATTGCCGAACATAAATGGGAATAGCGCTATCCTAAGCTCCAGAAGAATCGTCTATTTCTTTGTCTAGTCCAGTTCTTTGTCTAGTCCAGGGGATGTTGCGGGAGGTGGAAATGCGTTGGCGGAGCAAGAGTGCATTTACCGGAGCTTTGGCAGGCGCGTTGCTGAACGCTGCCGTCTCGCTTACGGCGCAGACGGCCACCCCTGCCGCAACGCAGACTCCAGCGTCCACCGCCGCCGCTCATACGTACACTGTTCCCGCAGGCACCAAGGTTCTGCTGCAGCTCCGCAGCGGCATCAACACGCGCAGCGCCAAGCCGGGTGACGGGGTCTACCTGGCTTCGACCTTTCCCGTGGTCGTGGGCAATCGAGTGGTCATTCCCGCTGGGGTCTACGTCCAGGGGGTAGTGGACCGGGTTGTCAGGGCGGGGCGCGTCCGGGGCAGGGCACAGCTGGACATGCACTTTACCTCCATCATCTTCCCCAACGGAACAGTCGCGGATATTCCGGGTGTCGTCAGCAACCTGCCCGGCGCGAAGCAGCAGTCCGTCAAGGATGACGGCGAGGGAACCATTGAGCAGCAGGGGGACAAAACCAGAAATGCAGGCGAGGTGGCCAAGATTGCAGTCCCCACCGGCGGCACCATCGGCGCCATTGGCGGACTGGAGTCGGGACATCCGGTCGCCGGTGGTCTTGCCGGGGTGGGCGCTGGATTAGCCGCTGCCGGGCTGGTCTCGCTCTTCACCCGTGGGGCCGACGTCAATATCGAAAACGGCACGCAGGTGGAGATGGTGCTACAACGGCCGCTGATCCTGCAGGAAACGAACCTCGCACCCGCGGGTTCCCCCGGTTCTGCGCCAGTTCTGGCCC
The DNA here is from genome assembly GCA_021781495.1 of Acidobacteriota bacterium. GTDB lineage: Bacteria > Acidobacteriota > Terriglobia > Terriglobales > Acidobacteriaceae > Telmatobacter. Next base: position 13,058 of record JAJXWS010000040.1, read on the forward strand.
CGGTCGAAGGCCAGCAGAAGCCACTGGAAAAGCCAAGCCGTGCAAAGATCCTGTGCCCGCCCGGCGGGCTGGGTTGCCAGTAACCTCAAGCACCGTGAATAATTGATAGAGAGATGTCTACGCTTCCCAACGAACAACTACCACTCCAGCCCCAGCCAGAGCATGACGCCGCTGCAGATGTTTCGCAAACGGGCAAGCCCTCGCACACGGGCGGAGCGCTGCTTTGGCTGCGCGATCTGGCGCTTTCCGCCGTCGCCTCTGTCCTGATTATCACTTTCCTCTATCAGCCGGTTCGCGTTGAAGGCACCAGCATGCTGCCTCGCCTGGAAGATCACGACCGGCTGTTCATCAACAAGTTTGTCTACGAGTTCAGCTCTGTCCAGCGGGGAGACGTGGTGGTCTTCCACTATCCGCTCAACCCGGAGAAGAGCTACATCAAGCGCGTGATTGCCGTCCCGGGCGACCGGCTCTGGATTGATCATGGGCAGGTCTGGATCAACGGCAAGCCCTTGCGCGAGAACTACGTGCCCTTGCAGTACCGCGACAACCGCTCCATGGCGGAGATGATTGTGCCCGCCGGGGACTACTTCATGATGGGCGACCATCGCTCCATCTCCTCGGATAGCCGGGAGTTCGGCCCCGTGGAGCGCAAGCTGATTTACGGCAAAGCTGTCTTCGTTTACTGGCCGGCTCGTGATGCCGGCGTCGTGCACTAGAGAAAACGTATTACACCCGCTGCCTCTGGGCACCGAAACCTGTTAGAATCGATTGAATCCACTCCTCGGAGACGCGATGCAGGCGATCCTTGCGCTCGAAGACGGGCGCATCTTCCGTGGCCTAGGCTATGGCGCACCCAGTGAATGCCAGGGTGAGGTTGTTTTTAACACTTCCCTGACCGGTTATCAGGAAATCGCAACCGATCCTTCCTATGCCGGGCAAATTGTTGTTCTCACAAATCCGCAGATTGGCAACTACGGAACCAACCAGGCTGACAATGAGGCCGCCAGACCCTTTATCGAGGGCCTGATCGTGCGCGAATTTTCGCACGTCAGCTCCAATTGGCGATCGGAGCAGGTAACCGACGAGTACATGGAACGCTATTCCGTTCCTGTACTGGCCGAGATTGACACCCGCGCCCTTGTGCGCCACCTGCGCACAAACGGCGTCATGCGCGGCGTCATTTCCACGTCGGAGACCAATACGGATGTGCTGGTCCAGCGAGCGCGGAACATTCGCAAGATGGACGGCACAGACTTGGCCCGCGTGGTTTCCACCAAGTCCATCTACCAGTTCGATGCCAACGACAATCGGAATCAGTCCGGCGATCCGCTGCTCCCCGGCTCGACAGACCGGCCGCTGCTGCACGTGGTGGCATACGACTTCGGCATCAAGCAGAACATCCTGCGCATGCTTACCCGGGAGAGCTGCCGCGTCACGGTCGTTCCGGCAGAGACCTCGGCGGAAGATGTCCTCGGCATGAAGCCGGACGGCGTCTTTCTCTCCAACGGACCCGGCGACCCGGAGCCGGTGGACTATGCGGTTCGTGCAATACGCTCGATGATGGGCCGCGTTCCCATCTTCGGCATCTGTCTTGGCCACCAGCTCACCGGCCTCGCGCTGGGCGGACGCACCTACAAGCTCAAGTTCGGGCACCACGGCGGCAACCATCCCGTGCAGAACAACCGCACCGGCAAGGTGGAGATCACGGCCCACAACCACAACTTCGCCGTCGACCCGGATTCGATAAACGCCAACGATGTGGAGTTGACCCACGTGGATCTGAACGATCAGACACTGGAGGGCCTGCGCCACAAATCCCTGCCTCTGTTCAGCGTGCAGTACCACCCTGAGGCAGCGCCCGGACCGCACGACTCGCATTACCTCTTCCGTGACTTCCGCCAGATGATGGAGGACTGGAAGAGATGAACTGGCGAGATCCAATATCGATCTGCACCAAAACGGCGGGGCCAAGGCTCCGCTGTTTTTTGGGTCGGAATCGCTCGGCTGTCGGCGCAGATCCACGTTTAGCATCCCCTTTCGCGCCCCTTCACGCGAACTACCAAGCCAAATACAACGACGGAAGCGGAAAATAGAATGCCACGCAGAAATGACATTCAGAAGATTCTTGTGATCGGCTCGGGGCCGATTGTGATCGGTCAGTCGGCGGAGTTCGACTACTCCGGCACACAGGCCTGCAAGGCCCTCAAGCAGGAGGGCTATGAGGTGGTGCTGGTGAACTCGAACCCGGCCACCATCATGACCGACCCGGAACTGGCTGATCGCACCTATATTGAGCCGCTCACGCGAGACTACGTTGAGGAGATCATTCGCATTGAGGCTGAGATGCTGGCTGCCAGGCCCGGCTCAGGCAAATTTGCTCTGCTGCCCACCGTCGGCGGACAGACGGCGCTCAACCTGGCCGTCGATCTCTCAGACTCGGGTATCCTCGACCGCTACAACGTTGAGCTGATCGGCGCCAAACTCGATGCCATCAAGAAGGCGGAAGACCGCCTGCTGTTTAAAGATGCGATGATCCGCATCGGTCTCGACGTCTCAAAATCTGCGCTGGTCAACAACCTGAGGGATGGATTGGATTTTGCCAGCAAGATCGGCTTTCCCATCCTCATCCGCCCCAGCTTCACCCTTGGCGGATCCGGCGGCGGCATCGCCTACAACCGCGAAGAACTCATGGAGATTCTGGCGCGCGGCCTGGATCTTTCGCCCGTCCACGAGTGCCTGATTGAAGAGAGCGTCCTCGGCTGGAAGGAATATGAGCTGGAGGTGATGCGCGACCTTGCAGACAACGTCATCATCATCTGCTCCATTGAGAATTTCGATCCCATGGGTGTGCACACCGGCGACTCCATCACCGTGGCTCCGGCGCAGACACTGACCGATCGCGAGTACCAGAAGATGCGCGACGCGGCCATCGCCGTGATGCGTGAGATTGGCGTTGAGACCGGCGGCTCCAATGTGCAGTTTGCCGTGAATCCAGTAGACGGGCGCATGACGGTGATCGAGATGAACCCGCGCGTCTCGCGCTCCTCGGCACTCGCCTCCAAGGCAACGGGATTCCCGATTGCGAAGATTGCCGCCAAGCTCGCCGTGGGATATACGCTCGACGAGATTCCGAACGACATCACGCGCAAGACGCCTGCCTGCTTTGAGCCCACCATCGACTACGTGGTGGTGAAGATTCCCAAGTGGCAGTTTGAGAAGTTCCCCGGCGCGGATGACGTGTTGGGCCCGCAGATGAAGTCGGTCGGCGAAGTGATGGCCATGGGCCGCACCTTCAAGGAAGCCCTGATGAAGGCCTGGCGCGCCCTGGAGACCGGAAAGAAAACAGGCGCTGAAGTTCTGGAGCCGCGGCGGCTCACCCAGATGCTGGTTACGCCGCGCCCGGAGCGGCTGGGCTACATCCGATATGCCTTTGAGCGCGGGCTGAGCGTGCGCGAAGTCGCGCGCCTCACCGGCATGGACCCCTGGTTCCTGCACCAGATTCGCGAAGTCACACTGGCGCAGGGAACCATCTCGCAGACAACGCCCGATGCCATCAGTGCGGACGATCTTCGACGCCTCAAGCGCATGGGCCTCAGCGACGAGCGCATCGCCACCGAGTGGAAGCTGGAAGGTCACGACGGCGTGAAGCGGGTGAGGGAACTGCGCGAAGGCAAAGGAATCCGTCCGGTCTTCAAGCTGGTGGACACCTGCGCCGCCGAGTTTGAATCGATGACGCCCTACCTCTACTCCACTTACGATGAAGAGGATGAGGCGCCGCCGACAGATAAGCCCAAGATCATCATTCTCGGTTCCGGCCCCAATCGCATCGGCCAGGGTATTGAGTTCGACTACTGCTGCTGTCACGCGGCCTTCGCGCTGAAGGACGACGGCTACGAAACCATCATGGTCAACTGCAACCCTGAGACGGTTTCAACCGACTATGACACCAGCGATCGGCTGTACTTTGAGCCGCTCACGCTGGAAGATGTGCTCGCCGTTTACAACCACGAGGCGTCCTCCGGTGCAAAGATTGGCATGATTGTGCAGTTCGGCGGCCAGACGCCGCTCAACCTTTCACAGCGCCTGCGCGCGGCTGGAGTTCCAATCATCGGCACTTCACCCGAGTCTATTGACCTGGCAGAGGACCGCAAGCAGTTTGGCAAGCTGCTCGAGGACTTGCAGATTCCGCAGCCTGCCGGCGGCACCGCCACCAGCGTGGAGGAAGCTCTCGCCGTGGCAGAGCGTATTGGGTATCCCGTGCTGGTTCGGCCCAGCTACGTGCTTGGCGGCCGTGCCATGGTCATCGCATACGATGCCAACGCCGTTGCCCAGTACATGCGCGAGGCAGTGGAGTACTCGCAGGAGCGCCCCGTCCTTATCGATCACTTCCTGGAGAATGCTGTCGAGGTGGATGTCGATGCCTTGTGCGACTCACAGGACGTTGTGATAGCAGGCATCATGCAGCACATTGAAGAGGCCGGCATCCACTCCGGCGACTCGTCCTGCGTGCTGCCCGCTGTCAGCATCCGCGAGCAGACGCTGGGCACGCTGCGTGACTACACGCGCAAGCTCGCTCTGGCGCTGAAGGTGGTTGGTCTGGTCAATCTGCAGTTCGCCATCCAGCGCGACGCGGACGGGCAGGACCATGTCTACGTCATCGAAGTGAATCCGCGCGCCTCGCGAACGGTGCCCTATGTCTCCAAGGCAACCGGGTTTCCCCTGGCCAAGATTGCAGCGCGCCTGATGACCGGCCGCAAGCTCCGCGAGTTGCTGCCTGACCAGCTGGCAGAGGGCAAGGACCTGGAGATCGGCAGCCACTACTACGTCAAGTCCCCGGTCTTCCCGTGGTCCAAGTTTGCCGGAGTCGATACCGTACTGGGCCCCGAGATGAAATCGACCGGCGAGGTCATGGGTGTGGCAGCCACGTTTGGTGAGGCATTTGCCAAGGCGCAGCTTTCCGCCAGCCAGATTCTGCCCACATCCGGAACCGTCTTCTTCAGCGTCAATGATCACGACAAGTCGGCTGCAGTGGAGTTGGCGCGGCGCTACGTGCACCTTGGCTTCAAGATCGTAGCAACCGAGGGCACGGCCAACGTCCTGGAGCGCGCTGGGCTGAGTGTCGAGCGCGTCTTCAAGGTGAAGGAGGGCCGCCCGAACGTCGTTGATCTCATCAAGGGCGATCGGATTCAGCTCATCATCAACACGCCGCGCGGCCAGGACACCTTCTTTGATGAAAAGGCGATTCGTCGTGCAGCGGTGCTGGCGCGTGTACCCACCATCACCACCATCGCTGCCGCTCAGGCAGCCGCAGAGGGAATCGCTGCAATGCAAAAACATCAAACCACGGTGTATGCGCTGCAAGGGCTGCATGCAGCCAAGGCCAGATAGCCTGCAAAGCAAGTAGAAGGGAAGTAGCCCGCCGCTCCGACCAGTGCCGATGGGCGGGCTGCGCCTGCGAATGGAGTCTTACAATAAAGACATGCTGATCGAGGGAGTTTTTGCCGCAGTCACCACGCCGTTTTACCCAGACGAGCGCCTCTACCTCCGCAAGCTGGAAGCCAACATTGCGCGCTACTCGCGCAGTCTGCTTGCGGGCATTCTGGTCCTGGGCTCTACAGGAGAAGCGCCCGCGTTGGAAGACGCGGAAACCAGAGAAGTCTTGCGCACTGCGGCCGAGGCTGCCTTCCCAGAGAAGGTTCTCATCGCCGGGGTTGGCCGCGACAGCGTGAAGGCGACGGTGACGCTGGCGGAAGCTGCCGCCAGCTACCAGTACGATGCTGTGCTGGTACGCACGCCCACCTATTACGCGGGGCAGATGACTCCGCAGGCGGTTCTGAATTATTTCCGCAGTGTCGCCGACCGTTCGCCGCTGCCGGTCATACTGTACAACATCCCTCGCTGTGTCCCGTATTCGATTCCAATCGAAATCGTCGCTGAGCTGGCTCAGCATCCGAACATCGTAGGAATCAAGGATTCCACGGGCAGTATAGAGAGGATTCAGGCGCTGGTCGCCGCAACGCAGGCGACTCCTCGCCGCACGGTCACCGTGACGCCGGTCTTTGAGGCAGCCACGCGACGCATGCTCCGTCCATCTGCATCCGAGAGCGAACCGGCCAATTTCGTTGCCGCCGGAGATCTGGCCGGCGGAGTCGCCGTAGCATCCGCACCACCGGTGGCGCCGCCCAAAACCCGCACAAAGGAAGTCGGCTTCCAGGTTCTCACCGGCTCTTCATCTAGTGTGCTCGCGTCGCTTCAGGCAGGCGCGGCCGGCGCCATCCTCGGGTTTGCCGCCTGCGCTCCTCAGGCCTGCCAGGAGATTTACTTCGCCTGGAAGGACCATGATTTGAAACTGGCGCAAGAGAAGCAGGAGCGAATCCAGAAAGCCAACCAGCGGATCGTTGTGGAACTGGGCGTCAGCGGCGTCAAGTACGCCTGCGACTTCAACGGATACTATGGCGGCCGAGCGCGCCTGCCACTCCTTCCGATCAGCGCAGCAGAAAAGCACGAAATCGAGACACTCCTCGCGGAGATTAGGAATTAATTAGCGAGGTGCGATTATTCACGCTATCGGGATTCGCACAGCGCTTTAAAGGATCGGCCATATCGGCCAGTACACTCAATGTCCGATAACGGATATTCTGTAAACTGCAACTGTACGTCAGAATCGTGACAGTCATTCTCAAATCTGAGAATGCTCTTAAGCCCAGTCTTCCCTACATCTTGTAGCGACCGAGGTCCTCGTCGTTCAGACCTTCGAGCCAGCCGCGAAGTTGCTCTGCAGACGCGCCTTCGCCTGGTCCACTCGTATTCAGCTTTGCGGATTGCATCACCTGCTCCGACACGAAGATCGGGCAATCGGCTCGCAGCGCCAGGGCGATTGCGTCAGACGGGCGCGCGTCTATGGCGATCTCTTCTTCTTCCTGCTTCAGCCACAGGCTTGCGTAAAAGGTGTCATCCTTAAGTTCCGTAATCACTACACGTTGCAGCTCGGCATTCAAGTAGCGAATTAAATTTCGAGCCAGATCGTGCGTCATGGGACGAGCGGCCGAGGCCTTCTCAATCTCAATGGCGATGGCGTTCGCCTCAAAGATGCCGACCCAGATGGGCATTACGGCGTCTGAGGCTACATCTTTCAGGACGACGATGGGCATATTGGTGGCGGGATCCATCATCAATCCCCGAATCTTTACCTCGATATCCATGGATCCTCCTTCCTCGCTAAATTGCTTCCCCGACGAGACTGTTCGGAAACGACCCGGTGATGCGCACCTGGAGATAGCTGCCGGGAGCCGGCGCAATTGCCTGGGCTGAAGTAAAGTTTACAGGCTTATTCTGGCTGCTGCGGCCTGCAATCTGCCCTCTCGCCGGATTGATTCCTTCAACCATTACTTCCATGATTTCGCCTATATGCTTTGAATAATTTGCTCTTTGTATCTCGCGCTGTCGATCGAGCAGCGATTGCAGCCGCTTCGCTTTTTCCGCCTCCGGAATGGAATCAATCATTGTAAGGGCGGGCGTATTGGGCCTGGCCGAATACTTGAAACCGAAGACGCAATCGTACTCGACCTCAGCAAGAAGGTCCATAGTCTCGATAAAGTCGTCTGCCGTCTCGCCGGGAAAACCCACGATGATGTCCGTCGAAAGCGAGATCTTGCGCTTTGCAGCCTTCATCCAACTGATTCGCTCCAAGTACCACTCGCGCGTATACTCCCGTGCCATCCTCTTCAAGACGGAAGACGATCCCGACTGCACCGGAAGGTGCACATGGTCGCAGAGCGTCGGAACAGCGTCAATGGCATCCACGATATCCCTGGTAAAGTCCCTGGGGTGGCTGGTGGTAAAGCGAACTCGCCGGATACCGGATACCTGCCCGACAGTTGCCAGCAGCTCTGCGAAGCTCGACTTCCCTTCTGGATCCCGGTAGCTGTTGACGTTCTGCCCCAGCAATTGGATCTCGGTGTATCCCTGATCCGCGATGCGGCGGGCTTCTGCCAGCACGGATGAGGACGCGCGGCTCCGCTCCTTGCCGCGGGTATACGGCACCACGCAGTAGGCGCAGAACTTGTCGCAGCCCTCAATGATGGTGATGTAGCCCCGATACGGATTTTGACGCGCGGTAAACTCCGTCTCAAAGGTCTCTTCGGTTTGCCGGTCATCCAGACCGGTAATGCGCTTCTCGCCTGCCTCCAGGCGGTACAGCATCTCTGGCAGCTTGCGGTACGAGGCCGACCCCGACACCAGCGATACATACGGGGCGCGGTCGAAGATTTTTTCGCCCTCCTGCTGAGCCACGCAGCCCAACACCCCAAAGCGCTTGCCTGCCTTGTACAGGCGCTTGTAGTCGTTCAGACGATGGAAGACCTTCTGCTCTGCCTTGTCGCGAATGGAGCAGGTGTTGTAGAGGATCAGCCCTGCTTCTTCTTCGGATTCGACCTGGCGATAGCCCTGCTGCTGGAGTGTGCCAATCACCTTCTCCGAGTCATGGGCATTCATCTGGCAGCCGAAGGTCTCAAGATAGAAGGTTTTCTCGGTTGCCATATCAAGTTTGAGTATAGCGTCTTGGCATATCAATCCAAACCGCTAACACTCAGTACAATGGAATTGTTGAACTTAGCCAATAGCCTTCCCCTCAACAATCTGCTGTGAAAGGTGGCATGACGATGCATCAGGAACAGGCGAAACCGGATACGAAGGCTCATTGGGATGGCGTGTACGCTCGAAGCGCGCAGAACGGCGTGGGGTGGTATCGGCCGCATCTGGAAACCTCGCTGCGCTTGATTCAGAGTGTCGCCGGTTGCAACGCATCCATTTTGGATGTGGGCGGAGGCCACTCAACGCTCGTCGACGACCTACTCGAACAGGGCTACACCGACCTGACAGTGCTTGACGTGTCTGCTGAGGGCCTTGCCAAGGTGCAGGAGCGGCTTGGGCAGAAAGCCGAAGCCGTTACGTGGCGAGTGGGCGACGTTACCGATGTCAACCTGCCGGCTGCACGCTACGATCTGTGGCACGACCGCGCGGTTTTTCACTTTCTGCTGGATGCACAGATGCGCGAAGACTATGTTCACCAGGCGACCCATGCGCTCAAGCCGGGCGGGCATCTGGTGATTGCCACCTTTGGTCCGCAGGGACCCATGAAGTGCAGTGGACTGCCGGTGTGCCGCTATGATGCGGATTCCCTTTCCGCCATCTTCGGTCCGCGATTCCGCCTGATCGAGTCCTGCCTGGAGATACACCAAACCCCGTCGGGAAACCAGCAGCAATTCCTCTACTGCTGCATGCAGTTCCAATAGCAGGCTGGAACCGCATGGCGGCGCTTAGCGCAGGCCGGTATGCAGATATGCCAGCAACGCCGCCATCTCCTCATCCGAGAAGCGGCCGGCGAACGGCGGCATCATGCCACGCCCCGACAAAACCTCGCGCCGTACCTGCTCATCGGTAGCCGGCGCTCCGCTGGGGAGCTGCGCGCCACGAAACACGTTGTGTAGATCGGGCGGAACCTTCTTCAGCCCCTGATCGTTGTACTCATGGCAGTGTGCGCAGCGCACGGTATAAAGATGCTTCCCCGCCTGCTCCTGCGCGGTAAGGGGCACAGCACCATGACAGCCACTCAACAAAAATACGCAAGCGAGGGCGGTACAACTCAACAGTGGTGCGCGCACATGCCCGCAAAGTTTCCGCAACAGCAGAGCGAGTGAAGGTTGCCGACGCATGCCGTCATTCTATGCTGTGGGCAGATGGCGCTGCGAATTGTGATGCAGGCTGACTTCAGCGCACCCCGTGCCCGTATGCTGTGAAGATGAGGTTCGGCATGATTCAGGATTCCGCGGAAAACCTGACCCCGCTTGCGCATGCAGCGCAGAATCGCTGCTTTGGCTGTGGCCCGGCAAACGAGCATGGCCTGCACCTTACGTTCCTCCTGGCAGCCGATGCCACCGTTGTTTGCAATACGACGGTTTCAGGCGTATTCGACGGTCATCCCGGCTATCTGCATGGAGGCATTATTGCCACGCTTCTCGATGAGACGATGAGCAAGACCGTTCGCGCACGAGGGCTTACCTCGATGACACGGCACCTGGAAGTTGACTACCTTCGTCCAGTTCCAAGCAGCAAGCCCATCCGCACGGAGGGGCGTATCACTCGAAGCGAAGGGCGCAAGCACTGGGTTGAGGCGCACATACTCGGCTCAGACGGGACCAGGCTGGCCCATGCCAAGGGCCTGTTTGTGGAACTTCGCCAGCGCGGGACAACGTAGGCGAAAGGCGACTGCGGCAGATTGAGGGACGCACCTTTCAGCCCAGACACATCCCAAACTCAATCTCCTCGGCACGGATCGTAGGCGCGTCTCCGGCCAGAATAGCCGCCCGCTCCAGCACGTGCTGCAATTCGCGAACGTTCCCCGGCCAGCTGTGGGCTTTCAGTCTTGCCATGGCTCCAGCGAGAATGTGCTTGGCCGGCCACCGCCGCGCCATCTTCTCCAGAAAGTGCTCCACAAGAGCCGGAATATCCTCGGGGTGCTCGGCCAGCGCCGGAGTGCGAATCAGAAACACCGCCAGCCGATAGTAGAGATCGGCGCGGAAGACGCCATCATGAGCGCTACTGGCCAGTGGCCTGTGCGTCGCGGCAAGAATGCGCACATCCACCTTCAGCGTTTCGTTGTCTCCAACCCGCTGCAGTTCGCCACTCTCAACAAAGCGCAGCAGCTTGGCCTGCAAAGTCACCGGCATCTCCCCGATCTCGTCCAGAAACAAGGTTCCGCCATTTGCGGCTTCAATGCGCCCAATACGCCCCTGCACCGCGCCCGTAAAGGCGCCGCGCGTGTGGCCGAAGAGCTCCGCTTCCAGTAGCGTCTCGGGAATGGCAGCGCAGTTGATGGCGACAAAAGGTTTCCGTCTGCGGTCAGAGAGTCGATGCACAGCCGCCGCGACCAGTTCTTTCCCTGAGCCAGTAGGCCCCTCGATCAGCACCGGCGTCGAGCGGGGAGCCACAAGGCGTATGCGGCGGCTCACCTCCAGCATGCAGTGAGCGTCCCCCACCAGTTCCGGCAGGCGATCAACAACGGCGCCAGCCGCGAAGGATCCGTCGCTCGCATCGCAGGCATTGACCGCAAGCTCCCGGATCAGGGGCAACGGAACCGTATTTGCAGCAGGCTTGCGAAACGTCAGAAGGCTGTCGAAGCGTGCAGGCAGAGCCTCTTCCTCCAACTCTCGTACATCGTTCCATGCCGGAGTATCCGGCTCCTGGCTGCGGTGCAGTGCGTACAGAATCTCCTGGCGATGGGGTCCGCGCGGAGCATCCCCCAGCCCTCCATCCAGGGTTACCACGTCAACCTCAGGAAAATGCGTCTGGAAGTCCTGCACAAACTCTTGCAAATTCAGATCGGGCAGCCACGAATCCACAATCAAGGCATCCATTGCCTCGTCATCAGCCTGCATCCACGCCTCGGCTCCGCTCTCGGCCTCGCGCACGTGCCAGCGCAGGCCGCGCAGGCTCTGGCTCACCCTCTGGCGAAAGCTGCTGTCGGCGCTCGCCACCAATGCAGTTCGTGGCCGTATCTGTGATGCGCGTGGCGTGACTGGAACGGGAAAGGTCTGCATGGTAAAACTCCTCTGGCTCAATCAAGGCTGTTCTTCCGGGTTAGCTGCCCGGTTGCGGGGTTGGAAGATTCTCATGCGCAGTTATCGGCGATACATTGCCTGCATGCCCTATCTCGCCGGGCACCATGTAGCCCTGCCCGCGTACCGTGCGAATCAGTCTGCCCGGCAAGGGATCCTGCAATTTGCGGCGCAGATAGTTCACGTACACATCCACAATGTTGGTCGTCTGCGCCGGCTCCATCTTCCACACGGAATCCAGCAGTTCCAGCCGGGAAACAGCGTGCCCCCGGTTCAAGAGCAGGTGCTCGAGCAGCGCAAATTCCTTGTTGGTCAGCTCAATGCCCTGCCCGCTGCGTGTGACCGTGTGCTCCAGCCGGCTTACCTCCAGGTCGCCCACGCGCAACAGAACCCTCGCTTCGCGCTTCCGCCGCAGCAGAGCGCGGCATCGTGCACGCAGTTCATGCAGGCTGAAGGGCTTCAACATCAGGTCGTCCGCGCCCCGGTCCAGGCAGCGCACGCGGGTATCCACATCCTGATGCGCCGTGAGCACCAGCACGGGCAGTTCGCTGTCCATCCGGCGCAGTTCCTCCAGTACCTGCTCGCCGTGCAGAACCGGCAGGTTGAGGTCAAGAACGGTCAGGTCCGGCGGCTGCTGCCGAAACGCCTCCAGCGTTGCCCGGCCATCGGCCACCACATGGATCTGATGTCCGTCGGCGGAGAGACCCCGCTTGAGGAAAAGGCCAAGCGCCCGATCCCCCTCAGCTACCAGAACCCTCATATCCGCCATTCCCCGCACTCGGTGATTGCCGATTCCGCTACGTTGATCATCGTCAAATCTCCGCTGTCCATTAAGAGCGCCTAACCTGTGGCCCTCCTCTAGGTTGCTTCTGAGAGAGATCAAACTCAATGGGGGCGCGAGGAAAGAAGGATTAGGAATTCCTAAATTGGAAAGGAGGACGGGCTGTGCCAAATTTGAACAGCTCGATAGGGCCAGTGGGGTTCGCGGAACGCGTCCGGAAGCGGAACGCAGAACAGTCGTTTGTCAGCCGAGAACCTTTTTCTCAGGGCTGCTGAAAAATTGTTGCGATTCGCTTTTTATTCGCTATAATGCGCCCATGGCTGTCACGAGAAGACAAAAAGAAGTGCTCGATTTCCTGGGGTCGTTCGTATCCCGCAACGGCTATTCCCCTTCCTTTGAAGAGATTGCGCGCGGAATGGGGCTGAAGAGCCTGGCAACGGTGCATAAGCACATTACCAATCTTGAGAAAAAGGGCTTGCTGGATCGCGTTCACAACCGTAGCCGCTCGATTGACGTGCTGCCGCCCGGCAGCCGTACCCGCTCCAGTGAGAGGCTGCCGCTGGCTGGCCGCATCGCTGCGGGGTTACCGGTTGAGGCTTCGGAGAATCCGGAAAGCATCTCCCTGCACGATGTTGTCGGCAACCGTGACGTCTTTGCCCTGGAGGTGCGCGGCGACTCCATGCGCGATGAGCACATCATCAATGGCGACTATGTGCTGGTGGAGCGCACTCGCACTGCGCGGCAGGGCGACATTGTTGTAGCCCTGGTGCGTGGCGCAGAAACGACGTTGAAGCGCTTTTATACAGAGGGTCACATGATTCGGTTGCAGCCCGCCAACATGGAGATGGAGCCAATTTATGTGCCCGCGTCTCAGGTTGCCATCCAGGGACGGGTCCTCGGCGTGCTGCGCAAGTATCACTAGGCCTTGGGGTCCTGCGCCTACGAAAAAGCCCGGCACGGTGGCCGGGCTTTTTCGCTTTCCTGTGCGCACAGGAATAAGAACACTAGACCAGCAGGCGCTGTACCTTTTCCTCGATCACGTTCTGCGGTACATATCCCACAACCTGGTCCGCCACCTTGCCGCCCTTGAAGAACAACAGCGTAGGAATACCCCGAATACCGTAGCGGGACGGAGTTGCACCGTTCTCATCGACGTTTACCTTGGCAACCTTCAGTTTGCCGGCGTACGTCGCAGCCAGACTATCGACGATTGGTGCGATGGCCTTGCACGGGCCGCACCAGATAGCCCAGAAATCCACCAACACAGGCTGCTCGCTGCGGAGCACTTCCTGCTCAAATGTTGCATCGCTAACTTCCAGAACTCCTACTCCAGCCATGTTCCTCCTTGCGGCACCTGCCTTACTTCAGTGTATCGGCATTCACCCTTTCATGGGATGCGTTTTGACCTCGGATGGTCGCAAAAGCCGGTGCTCAATCTCACGGAACCGGGGTTCACGCAGGCACAGAAAGAAAAGCGGCGGGCTTTTGTCTTCAGAGGAGAAAACAGGGCACAAAATTAAAGCGCCCGGATCCATCAAAGGATCACGGGCGCTAGAGCAGCCCTCCCCCAGAACTGCCCACCCTGCGAATGTAGGGTTTCCAAGGTGGAAACGCAAGTAAACTTAGGTAATCTCAAAGCAGGTAACCGAAGTTGTATTTGTCAGAAAGTAAATCACTTCTGAGGAATTGGCACTGCCCCGCGCTGCAGCTAGACAAGGGAGAAGCTGAGTCTGGGAGCTTTGAGTTTCAGTGCTGTTCCTGGGCTGAAAGCTGGCGCGCACCCGAGGTCTCAAATCGGCAGATTTGCAGCTCTGGTTGCGGCATCTCCTTGAGCGCTTCGCGGATAACGGCGACGGCCTCTGCCACGCGCGACTCGCTCTCCACCACCACCAGCACGGCGGGACCGGCTCCACTGAGAGCTGTTCCCAGGATGCCATTCTGCCCCGGTAACTGAAGCAGTGGAGGCAGCAAGGGACAGATGGGAGCGCGATATGGCTGATGAATCCGGTCCTGCATTGCGATACGAAGCAGGTCTCCGCGCTGCTGGGCGAAGGCCAGCCCCAGCAACGAGACCGACTGCACGTTGGCAACCGCATCCTGGCGTGAGTAGGCGTCGGGGAGAATCGCCCGGGCCTTGCTGGTGGCAAGGGGGTCCGACGGAATCACGACGATAGCTCGCCAGTCGCTGGGCGGCTCGACGCGCGCGTAGTGCACCCTGCGGCCTTCCGTAGCGGCGGTGACAAATCCGCCGAGCCAGCAGGCTGCAATGTTGTCCGGATGCCCTTCGAGCGCGCAGCCCTCTTCCAGAATGCGCTCCGGGCTCCAGCCAAGCTGGCCAAAGTGGACTGCCAGCGAGATGGCACCCAGGATTCCGGCTGCGGACGAACCGCACCCCATGCCGAGCGGAATCGCATTGGTCATGCGAATAGCCAGCGGGATAACGTCTTTGCCGTTTTGCGTGAGAATGCGGCGGTAGGTTTCCAGCACGAGGTTGCCGTCCAGCCGCGAGCAGCGCTCCGCATCCCGCCCGGTGGCGTGGATCGAAAACTCGCTTGCCGGCTCTGCCTCAAGATCAAGATAGAAATCCAGCGCCACTGCAGCCGCGTCAAACCCCGGGCCGAGGTTGGCTGAGGTGGCAGGCAGCCGCAGTGCGAATGGCTCGGTCATCCCACGCTTTCCTTCAGTGCGGCCAGGACGGCGGCCGAGGTGGCATCCACTGCCACGGCATTTCTGCGCAGGGCGCTGATCTCCGCGGCGTGTCCAGCGGCTTCCTCTTCCTTCAGCAGCGTGCCGCGATGGAAGTCGATCGTGTAGTCGGCGTCCTTGAGCGTGTGGCCGGTGAGCAGCAGGACGACCGACTCGCTGGCCGCGATCTTGCCCTGGGCGCGAAGCTTTTTGAGGCCGGCAAGAGTGACGGCTGAGGCCGGCTCGCAACCGAGGCCTTCCGCTCCGATCTCCGCCTTGGCGATGGCGATCTCTGCCTCGGTGACGTCAAGGCACCAGCCGCCGGTTTCCTGAATCACACGCGCGGCCTTGCGCCAGGATGCCGGGTTGCCGATGCGAATGGCAGTAGCCCGCGTGTTTGCTTCGACGGGCGCCATTTCCATGCCCTCGCTGGTGGCGAAGCTGCGGACGAGCGGATTGGCCCCTTCCGCCTGGATGACGGATATGCGCGGCATGCGCGCCACGAGCCCCAGCTCGTGCAGTTCGCGGAAGCCCTTGCCCAGCGCGGAGCTATTGCCGAGGTTGCCGCCGGGAACGATAAGGTGATCCGGCACATTCCAGTCGAAGGCCTCGGCAATCTCAAAGGCCGGGGTCTTTTGCCCTTCAAGCCGGTAGGGATTGACCGAGTTGAGCAGGTAGATGGGCGATTCCTTCACTATCTGCGTGAGTAACTGGAGGCAGCCGTCAAAGTCGGTCTTCAACTGGCAGGTGACTGCGCCGTAGTCCATGGCCTGGGAAAGCTTGCCCCAGGCAATCTTGCCTTCAGGAATAAGCACCAGGCTGCGCAGCCCCGCGCGGGCGGCATAGGCGGCCATGGCGGCGGATGTGTTGCCGGTGGAAGCGCACGCCACCCACTCAAATC
The DNA here is from genome assembly GCA_021781495.1 of Acidobacteriota bacterium. Taxonomy (GTDB): domain Bacteria; phylum Acidobacteriota; class Terriglobia; order Terriglobales; family Acidobacteriaceae; genus Telmatobacter. The sequence continues at coordinate 29,040 of JAJXWS010000040.1, forward strand.
CGCGCTCCTTGGCCACGCTCAAGGCGGCCGTCATGCCGGTATCCTTGAAAGACCCGGTCGGATTCATGCCCTGATGCTTGGCGTAGAGCTGATCCATGCCCAGTGCGCGCGCATTGCGAAAGAGCGGATAGAGGGGCGTGTTGCCTTCCCGCAGCGTCATGGCGTTGCCGAAGCTGTCGAGGATGGGCAGCAGCTCGCGAAAGCGCCAGACGCCGGACTGATCGAGCCACTCGGACGAGGCGCGGCGCTCGCGCCACAGCCATTTGAGCGCGCCGGGGTTGGGGCGATCGTTCCCCCGCCGCTGTTGCCAGCCGGGGTACTCCACCTCAAACAGATCGCCGCACTGGGCGCAACGGAAGTCGGCTTGCGCTTCCGTGCCCTTGATGCGCGATCCACATCCGAAACAGCGTAACTGGTGCAGATTGTCGTTCATCCCTGATGTTAGCCTACCAGCGTGGAGGGAATTTTGCTCGGTCGGACGTGGAAAGCCTTCATGCGGAAACAAATCCCTGTTTTACTGCTGACGATTCTGTCGGTATCGCTGGCCTGCGCGCAGACTCCCCTGCGAATTGCCGCGGCCGCGGACCTGCAACCGGTGTTACCGCCGATTCTGGAAGAGTTCCGGCAAGCGACGGGAGTGCGGGCGGAGGCGAGCTATGAAGCGTCTGCAATGCTGACCACCCAGATTCGCAATGGCGCGCCCTATGACGTGTTTCTCGCCGCGGACCTGGGGTATCCGCAGCGCGTAGTGGATGCGGGGCTGGCAGCCTCTGCCGCGCCGGTTCCCTACGCCAGGGGAACGCTGGTGCTGTGGACGCGCAAGGATGCGCACCTGCCGCCGCCCTCACTCGAACTGCTGCGCAACTTGGCGGTGAAGCGGCTGTCGATTGCCAACCCGGAACGCGCGCCGTATGGACGCGCAGCCGTTGCCGCGCTGACCAGCCTTGGGCTGTATGAGGCGCTGAAGCCGAGACTGGTTACGGCCGAGAATATTGGCCAGGCCGCGCAGTTCGTGGACTCGGGCAATGCGGACGCCGGACTTATCTCGCTGACCGCCGCGCTCACGCCCCGCATGACGGCCAGCGGTAGCTACTTCGTGATGCCGCGCAATCTGTATCCTCCGATTGAGCAGGGGGCCGTGGTGCTGCGGAATGCGACGCGCAGGCAGGCGGCGGAACAGTTTCTGCAATTTCTGCTGTCCGCTCCGGTGCAGGGCCAACTGGCCAAGAGCGGGCTGACGCCGGTGAAGTGAGCATCATGGATTGGCAGGCGCTCGCACTGAGTCTCCGATTGGCCGCAATCACGACCGCCATTTTGCTGGCGGTTGCGATTCCGCTTGCGGCGCTCCTGGTGCTGGGCCGCAGTCGCTGGCTGGCCGCGCTGGAGGCATTGACGGCTCTGCCGCTGGTGCTGCCCCCAACGGTGCTGGGCTTTTTTCTGCTGGTGCTGCTGGGGCCACGAACCGTGGTTGGCCGCGGAATAACGGCTCTGCTGGGCCATCCGCTAGCCTTCTCGTTCAGCGGACTCGTGGTGGGATCGATGATCTACAGTCTGCCGTTTGCCGTTCAGCCGATCGTGGCCGGCTTCAGCGCGGTGGAGACATCGCTGGTGGATGCGGCGCGTCTGCTGGGCGCGGGGCCGGTGCGGATCGTGTACAGCCTGCTGGTGCCGCTGGCGCGGCGGTCGCTGCTGACGGCGATCGTGCTGAGCTTTCTGCATACGGTGGGCGAGTTCGGCGTGGTGCTGATGCTGGGCGGAGATATTCCGGGCGCAACACGCACGCTCTCGATTGTGCTCTATAACCAGGTGGAGAACTTTGATTACGCTTCAGCGAACCGCACGGCTGCCATGCTGCTCGCACTGAGCATTGTTCCGCTGGCGCTGATCTATGCTGCCGGCAAATCGCGCGGAGGCCGACGTGCTTAAGTTCCAATTGGAGGCGCGCCGGGGCGGCTTTCATCTGCAACTGGAATGCGCCTTTGCTTCGGAGTGGACGGTCATCTTTGGTCCGTCGGGTGCGGGCAAGAGTACGCTGCTGCGGATGTTGGCCGGGCTCGACCTGCCTGAGCAGGGAGTGATTCTGCTGGATGGGCAGACGCTGACGGATACGGATCGGGGACTGCATCTTGCGCCCGGCAAGCGGCGCGCCGCTCTGGTGGCGCAGGAGCCTGCGCTCTTTCCGCATCTGAGCGTGACGGCGAATGTGGCTTACGGGCTGGCGGGGCTGGACGGCGCAGCCCGCGCCGAGCGCGTGGAGGAAATGCTGGCGCTGGTGGGCGCGGGAGAACTGGCTGGGCGGCATCCGGGGGATCTCTCCGGCGGCGAGGCTCAGCGCGTGGCGCTGGCGCGAGCGCTGGCTCCGCTGCCACGTTTGCTGCTGCTCGACGAGCCATTTTCCGCGCTGGATGGTGCGGCCAGTGACGCGATGCTGGAGCGGCTGCAGCGATGGCTGCGCGAGCACCGCGTTCAAACCGTGCTAGTGACGCATGATGCAACGGACGCCTATGCCACCGGCGCTGAAGTTGCCCTGCTGCATGAAGGCAGGCTGGCGGCACTGGGCCCGGCTGCAACCGCGCTGGCGGTGGAGCGCGAGCGCATCATTGAGCGATTGCAGAGCCGTTAGCGCGATGCCGCGCTAGAAGCCTACAAGTACCGGCTCCATCTCCAGCACAATGGCGAACTGCTCGGAGACAGCGTGCTGGATTGCCTGCGCAAGAGCGAGCATCTGTGCGGCGGTGGCGCCTCCGCGATTGATGAGGGCGAGGGTGTGGCGCGAGGAGATGCCGGCCTCACCCATAGCGTAGCCTTTGACGAAGCCGGCCTGCTCGATGAGCCATGCGGCGGGGACCTTCACGCAGCCTGCATGTTCGGGCTCATGGCCTGCCGGGAATCGTGGAGGTTCCTTGCCGGCAAGGGCGGCGATGCGACTCAGCTGATCTTCCGTGACGACGGGATTCTTGAAGAAGCTGCCCGCGCTGCGGCAATCGGGGTCGCCGTCGACGAGGAGCATGCCCTTGGCCTGGCGGATGCGGCGGACGGCCTCTGCCACGTCGGCGAGCGGTGCAAATGTGCCGGGCGGGAAGATGCGCTGCAGATCGGCATAGCGCAGCGTGGGCTCCCCGCCGGGAACGAGTTTGTAATCGACCCGCGTAACGATATAGCGGCCTCTCTGCACAGAGTTGAAGAGACTGCGCCGGTAGGCAAAGCCGCAGTCGGCCGAGGACATCTCAACAAAGGCATGCTGTTGCAGGTCGAAGGCGCGCACGTGCTCGATGACGGAGGCGACCTCCTGCCCGTAGGCCCCGACGTTCTGCACGGGCGTGCCGCCCACAGTGCCGGGAATGCCGGCCAGACACTCGATGCCCGCGCAGTTGTCCTGCACGGCGCGCTGCACAAACGTGTCCCACGGCTCGCCGGCCGCGACCTGATAGAGTGCATGATCCTGCGTCCGTGTGCAG
>JAJXWS010000041.1 GCA_021781495.1 Acidobacteriota bacterium
GAATATTGTCATGCCAATTCGCATGAAGGACATTGCGCAGGACCTTGGTTTATCTGCAATTACTGTATCCAAAGTTCTGCGCAACCATCCGGATATAAGTGAAGAAACCAGGCAGCGAGTGCTGAAGCGGGTTGCAGAACTTGACTACCGGCCCAACGAACTGGCGCGTGGATTGGCAACAGGCAAAAGCTATCTGGTGGGCCTGGTTGTTCCGGGGCTGCTGCACTCCTTCTTTGCCGAGGTCGCGATGGGCCTTTCGAGCGTGATCAGTTCGAAGGGATACTCGCTGATCGTTGCCTCCTCTGAAGAAAAGTCGGAGATAGAACAGGAAGAAGTGCGCAAGCTGCTGGCTCGCAGGCTGGATGCGCTGGTGATTGCCTCCTCCGGCTCTGACGCAGAGCTTTTTGAGCGCATGGACAAGCAGGCGCAGCCGTACATTCTGATCGACAGGCAGTTCCCCGGCGTGAATGCGAATTTTGTGGGCATCGATGACGTGAAGGCCGGCGCCATGGCCACCGAACATCTGTATGCAATCGGGCGTCGCCGCATTGCGCATCTTGCCGGACGCAGCAACAGCACAGGCCAGGGGCGACTGGAAGGCTATCGACAGGCGCTGGAGCGGCATGGGCTGCCGTATCGTGAAGAATATGTTGTGCACGGAGCCTTTGTAGACACGCAGAGCACGGAGCAGGGCTATGAGTCGATGCAGTCTTTGCTGAAGCTCGCAGAGCGCCCGGATGCTGTTTTCTGCCACAACGATCCGCTGGCCATCGGCGCGATGAATGCTATTCTCGATGCCGGCTTGCGTATCCCGGAAGATATCGCGGTGATTGGTTGCGGCAATCTCTACTTTGATGCGAGTCTTCGCGTGGCGCTTTCGAGCATCGATCAGCACTCTGCACAGCTGGGAGAAAAGGCGGGCGAGTTACTGCTCGACATTCTTCATGCCAAGTCAAAACCGCCGGTGCGCAACATTATTCTGGAACCGAGCGTCGTGGTGCGCGCTTCCACCGGGATCGCATAAGCTCCGAATCTCTTCCCTTTCCTCTCAGACGGATTCCTCGCCTGCCGCACACTCTTCGGCATGCGTGCGGAGGAGTTTTGTCGTTCTTACTTCCTGCAAGCAAAAAATGGGTTCAACTCTGAGAAGAGTTGAACCCAAGTTAGAGAGACCACACAAGCTTTGACAGGTTAGAAGATGAACTTAGCTCCGAGCTGCATTTGTCGGGCCTGGTTATAGGCGCTGGTGATGGTTCCGAAGGTGGTCGGAGAGCCGACGTCGTTGTTGGGCTGACCAGGAACGCGATGGTTGAACAGGTTGAATGCCTCGGCTCTGAACTCGAATCTTCTCCCTTCACCCCACAGCGGGAACTGCCGGAAGATGGAAGCGTCCATGTTAATGAGCCGCGACGATCGCAGCGAGTTGCGTCCGGCTGATCCGTAGGTATAGATCTGCGGGACCGCGTAGGCGGAGGGGTTGAATCCATAGCCGGAGGGCACATTCTTGTGCGGGTCTCCGACGAGGTCAGCGTGCTCGTAACCCGCCCAGCCAACGTTGCCGGTGTTAGCCAGATCGCCGTCAGAGTACTGCGGCGTAAACGGCAGGCCCGAGCGCATGGTGAAGAAGTTGTTCAGCTGCCAGTTGCCGATGAGGTAATCGGCAATCTTGCTGCCGGTTGTCCAGCGCTGCCCCTTGCCCACGGGAACCTGGAAGATGGTGTTTTCCGTGAAGACCTGCGGCAGATCTGTACCTGCGACGGAGCGGCTGCCGTATGCAGCGGGGTGATACGGATCCACGGGAACGCCGCCCTCTGCGCCGAACCAGCCGTCACCGCCCTCGTTGATGAACTTGGAGAACGAGTAGGCGAACTGATATGAGAGGCCGGACGAGTAGCGCTTGTCGACCTGTACCTGCAGCGCGTTATAGGACGCGTTGCCCACGCTGCGGTCATAGAAGGTGGGTCCGATATAGGTGTAAAGTGCACGCGACTGCGGGTCGCCGGGGCCGGGGGTGAGCGCGGTGTTGTAGTTGCCGCCGACGTTCACGCGGTGCGACTCGGAACCCACATAGTTGATGGTGACCGCGGTGGAGGGCGTGATTTGGCGCTGCACGCCGAAGTTGTACTGCTCCGCGTAGGCGTTCTTGATGTTGGGGTCGTAGAACCACTGCACCTGGTTGAACGGCGTGGGCGCCGGGAAGAGGCCGGTGCCGCTGGCGGCGAACGGATCCTGCTCACTTGCTACGGGCGTGGCCGAGGCGGAGCTGGGCACGTTCAGGTTGTTGGCGATGAGCTGGCCGATGTCTGGCCAGGAGCCTTCGATGTTCTGCGCCATCTGGGAGACCGAGGCCCAGTTGTCATAGACGATGCCGAAGCCCACGTGAATCACGTTGCTCGTGCCCAGGCGGTAGGAGAGGCCAATGCGCGGTCCCCAGTTGGTGGGCACGTTGTGCGCAATCTTTCCGCGGGGGTCCAGAACCACGTGAGCAGGCAGGGTGCCGTCGCCCGGAATACAAGGAGCGTAGCCGCGCACGGTGCACGCCGGGGGCAGCTTTTGCAGCACGTACGTTCCGTTGCTGAAGTTCATGTCGCCGGTCTCAATGCCGCCCTGCTTGCCGATGGTGGCGTTGGTGCCGTAGGGAGGAATGAAGGTGTAGTCGTAGCGAAGGCCGAGATTCACAGTGAGCCTGTCAGTGGCCTTCCACGAATCCTGCCCGTAGAAGCTCATCACGCCGCCGGGCCGCGTGGTCTCATCCACGTTGCGGCGGTTTGCGGAGTCGGGCACGGAGAGCAGGAAGGAGGACAGCGCGTCGCCGGTGGTGGAGGGATTGGCGGGGTTGTCCGTCGAGTCTGCGCCGAAGCCGAGCTGGGCATAGGAGATGGGGCTGGCGAATACGTTGCTGATAAAGCCGCCGCCCATGCGCAGTTCGTGATTGCCGAGGATCTTGGTGACGACGCCGCTGACCTGGTGGCTGTCTGTCGCCTTGGGCGTGTTCTCGATGATCTCACCGCCATTGGCGTAGCCGCTGATACCGGGCGAGGGCAACAGGTTCGCTCCGCCCGCGGCGGCGAATCCGCCGGCAAAGTTGGAGGAGAATCCAACTGCGGAGAAGACGTCGCTGATGGGCTTGGTGAAGCGGGTGGACGAGTTGTCCTGCACCGTGGTGCGCGCGTACTGGACCTGCATCACGAGGCTGGGGCTGAAGGTGCGCACGTAGCTGCCGCCCCAGTTGCGGGCCGGAATCACGTGCACATCTGGCAGGCCGGGCAGACCACCGGTGGAGTTGGTGGTGCTGTTGATCATGCTGTAGCGGAACCATACGAGGTTCTTGAGTCCGAAGTTCTGATCGATGCGGACGTTGAACTCGTTCTGGTCCTGCGTGAGAGGCGTTGGATCAATGGCATTGGCGTTGGTGGCCGGGTTGTACGTGCCCGCCGTGGGGAACAGGAACTTGACCCACGCCACCTGCGCCGGATTGATGCGGTTGCTCGGAATCTGATTATTCTGGAACGGGGTACGCGTGTAGGTGCAAACGCCGCTGGTGCATGTGGCAACCGTGGACGCCGGATCGTAGATCTGGTTCGCGGGCAGGCCGCTGGGCAGGGTGCTTTCATCGCCGGCAAGCTGCGCGGCTGTGGGCACCAGCAGCGGAGTGTTGTTTGGCGTGCTGTAACGGAAGCCCTGATAGGCCGTGAAGAAGAAGGTCTTGTCGTGGCCGTTGTACACCTTGGGCAGCCAGACCGGGCCACCGATGGAGCCGCCGAACTGGTTCTGATGGAAGGCGGGCTCAGGAACGCCGATGAGAAACGGGCTGGCGTCGAAGACCGTGTTGCGGTCGTACTCCCATGCGGTGCCGTGGAAGCTGTTGGTGCCGGTCTTGCTGACCACGTCGACTACGCCGCCCAGCACGGATCCGTATTCGGCGCTGTCTGTATGCGAGACCACCTTCACTTCCTGAATCGCATCGATGATGGGCGGCACGGCATAGGTGCTGAGGAAGGAACCGAAGTTGTCGAGACCGTCTGTGAGGAAGAAGTTGCTGCGATTGGTCTGGCCGTTGATGGCCGGGAAGCTGAAGTCGGCGCCGATGGCGACCGGAGCCGCAAAGCCGCCGTTTCTGCCGCCCATGGCGTTCTGGCCCGTGCTGACCGGCACCACGCCGGGGGTGAGCGAAAGCAGCGACGTGAAGTTGCGGCCGTTGGTGGGCAGGTTGTTGATGGCTTCCGTTGCAAGCTCAGTACCGAGGTTGGAGCTGGTTACGTCGAGCTGCTGGTTTTCCGCTTCGACGGTGACAACCGACGTGGCTGAACCGACGGGCAACTTGAAGTCGTAGGTGCCGGTCTGGCCGACGGCCAGCAGGAACTCGGCAATCTTTTCGGGCTGGAAGCCGGTTGCCGTGGCATCCACCGTGTAGCGGCCCGGCGTGATGCTGGTGAACACGTAGGCGCCCGCGCTGTTGGACGTGGTCACGCGCTTTACCGAAGTCTCAACCGCCGTGAGCGTGACGGTGGCCCCGGGAATCACAGCGCCACTCTGATCGCGCACGGTTCCGTTGACCGCGGCTGTCGACAACTGCGCCGATAGGTGCGCAGTCGCGGCCAGGATGAACAGACACACGAGCAGCACAAAGCCTGCGCCGCTTTCTGTGAGCATCCTGAGTTTTGGGTGCACTAATCTTTTCATACTTCGGCCTCCGTTGCAGCGGTCATTACGCCTGGGCGTGGGGATTTCCGAGTGCAACACGAATGTTCCGCAAGGTTCAACCGCAAGGGCTAAAGTACGCCCTCACTTTTGCGGTAACTTAAATTGTGACTGCAACGTGTACTTGTCATGTGAAGCGATTGTCAAGAAGAAAAAGATTGCGCTCGAATTTTGGAGCCAATTTTGTTCGCAAGTTATTGTTTCTAAATATATTATTTTTGGAGCAAAATTATCTTGAAAGTGCTGTTTTTGGGCTTCAGAGGCGCCCTTTCCTCAACCGATGGGTGGAGATAGGGATCGTACTTTGTATGGAAATTCGCGTCCCGGCCGGTGCGGTGTATAAACAGACACAGGAATCGCGGCTAAAGCCCCCCTGGACGAGGCCGAACGAGCATCGCCCGCCGCGGCTGAAAAGGAACCGGGACACTGCATGAACGATGAATCCGCGAAGCTCCGCTATGCCCTGCGGCTGCGCTGGACCGGTACCGCCTTGGCTGGCGGGCTGCTGGCCTGCGGAATGCTGGCCGGGGCCTGGAGCCAGACAAGAATCCAGACGAGAATCGACACCGCCGGAATGGCGGCACAGCATGCCACCGCCGCGACCGCGGACGAGAGCGGCTACGTGGGGTCAGCGCAATGCGCCCGCTGTCACGCGGGTATCTCCAGGGATTTCTCTCAGACGGACATGGGCCGCTCCATGGAGCCGATGACTCCGGAGGTGATTGCCGGATTGAAGCTGCCCGCCGAGCTGTATGACGCCAAGCTGGACCGGCACTTCACGATGTACGCGCAGGACGGCAAGGCGTTCCAGAGCGAGTTCCAGACGGCACCGGATGGATCGGAGGTCTTTCGCGACACGCACGCGCTGAGCTGGAAGATGGGCGCGGGCGAGAACGGCTTTGGCCTCCTCGTCGAGCGCGAGCACACGCTCTTTCAGGCGCCGCTCTCGTACTACACGCAAGCGGGCAAGTGGGCTCTCTCGCCGGGATATGAGTTTGGCGACTACGGCTTCAATCGGCCCATCCTTACGGGATGCGCCTCATGCCACAGCGGACGGCCTCGCCCGATTGCGGGCACGAATGGGCGCTTTGCCGATCCGCCTTTCTCGCAGCTGCCGATTGGATGCGAGAACTGCCACGGGCCAGGGCAGGAACACATTCGCCGCATGGATGCGCGAAAGAAGGGCGGCCCGATGGGAGATGCCGCCATTGTGAATCCGTCGGACTTGTCGATGCCCCTTGCGAATCAGATCTGCATGTCGTGCCACGAGGTGGGCGATGTGCGCGTGTACAAGGAAGGCAAGACGTACCAGGACTTTCGGCCGGGAATGCCGCTGGACCGCATCGTCTCCATCTTTCAGGTTCCGCCCAGGCCGGACTCGCCGCCGCTGCCGGATCACCTGGAGCACTACTACTCGATGACGCTGAGCAAATGCTATCGTGCGAGCGGAGGCAGGATGGGCTGCATCACGTGCCACGATCCCCACGTGGAACCCTCGGCAGAGCAGGCTCCGGCGTACTTCAATGCGAAGTGCATGAGCTGCCACACCGCGAAGAGCTGCACGCGCACAGGAGACAACGCGATGCATGCGCGCGCAAAGAACGACGCAGGCAACTGCATTGGATGCCACATGCCCAAGCGCGACATCAAGGTAATTTCGCACTCCAGCGCGACGAACCATCGCATTCAGGCACGGCCCGATGAGAGCTTTCCGGAAGAGGCCTTTCACCAGACAACGGCGTCGCTGCCGGACCTGATCCATTTGAATCCCGACCCGACGGCAAAGACCGATGACATTTCCGCGATGACTTTGCTGCAGGCCTACGGTGAGTTGTCGGGCAACAAGCCGGAGTACCGGGCGCCGTATCTACGGGCGCTTGCCACGCTGGAGAACTCCGACGCGGATCATGAGATTGTGCAGGCTGCGCTGGGACGGCGCGATCTGCTGAGCGGCAACAGCGACGGAGCCATTGCGCACTTTCAGCGCGCGATGCAGCTTGGTCCGCCGCAGGCCGCAGTGTATGGCGACCTGGCGCAGGCCGAGGCGAAGCAGGGTAATCTGCAACAGGCGGTGCAGGACCTGAGGAAGGGCATCGACCTGGACCCATTCAATCCGATTCTGCAGAAGAACCTGGTTGTGCAGCTGATCGCGCTCAAGCAGTATCCAGAGGCGCTTGCCGCAATTGAGAAGTACCTGGAACGTTTTCCGCAGGACTCCACCATGCGCAGGGCGCTGCAAATGGCAAGGCGAGCCTCGGTGAGCCAACCATGAGGAGATTCCCCTTGCGCATCCATTGGCGGGCAGTGTGGCCCGCATGTCTGCTCATCGCGGCCGGTGCGGCTGGCGCGCTCTCGCAAACAGTTGCGCAAGCCCACTGCGCAATCTGCTTTGAGAATCGTCAGCCGAGCTCAGGCGTGAACTTTGTGCTGGATAACGGCACCACGCCGGACAAGCCGATGATTGACGGCATCCCCGGCGGCGTTGCCCTGCTGGACTACGACAACGACGGCTATCTGGACATCTTCTTTACCAACGGCGCAGGGATTCCATCGCTCTCGAAAGATGGACCGCAGTTTAGCAATCGGCTGTACCGCAACAACCATGACGGCACGTTCACCGACGTTACGGAGAAGGCCGGCCTGGGCGGCGTGGGCTACAGCATTGGCGCGGCCGCGGCAGACTACGACAACGATGGCTGGACCGACCTGTACGTGACCGGCGTGAACCGCAACATTCTTTATCACAACAATCACGACGGCACGTTTACTGACGTGACGGCGAAGGCCGGCGTGACCGGAGTGGACGAGAACGGCAAGAAGCTGCTGAGCGTTTCCGCGGCGTGGGTGGACTATGACAACGACGGCCTGCTCGACCTGTTTGTGACGAACTACATTGACTGGACGCTCCAGAACTCGAAGCTCTGCGGACCCGTGGGACGACGCCTCTCCTGCTCGCCGTCGCTCTACAACGGCGAGCCGAACATCCTGTATCACAACAATGGAGACGGAACGTTCACGGATGTTTCTGCTGCGATGGGCATAAGCAGCCAGATCGGCAAGGGGATGGGCGTGGCCATTGCAGACTACAACGGCGATGGATGGATGGACATCTTTGTCGCCAACGATAACGAGCGCAACTTTCTCTTCCGCAACAACCACGGCAAGAGCTTTGACGAAGTGGGCGTGGAGGCCGGCGTGGCCTACACGGAGGATGGAATTCCTGTTTCCAGCATGGGCGTGGGCTTTGCGGATTACCGCAACGACGGCAGGCCGGGCATCTTCATCACGGCGCTTGGCGGCGAGACGTTTCCGCTGTTTCGCAATGTTGGCGACGGCCTCTTCAACTCCGATACCTACCCTGCAAAGCTAGGCTTCCCGAGCTACAAGATGAGCGGATGGGGCACCGCGATGGTGGACCTGGACAACGATGGATACAAGGACCTCTTTACAGCCAACTCGCACGTGAGCGAAAACGCCGACATCGATCCACGGCAACACTATCGCCAGCCGGACGCGGTCTTCCGCAACCAGCGTGACGGCACGTTCGTGGATGTGAGCCAGCAGGCCGGCGCAGCCATAGCCTCGCCCGCAGCGCATCGCGGTGCGGCCTTTGGGGACCTGAACAACGACGGGCGCGTGGATGTGGTGGTCTCTGCGATTCACAGTCCGGCGGAGTTGCTGTACAACACCGGTGGCGTGGGCAACCACTGGATTCTGATTCAGACGACGGGGACGAAGAGCAACCGCGACGGCATTGGAACGCAGATCAAGATTACTTCGCAATCAGGCGCGGTGCAGTTTGGCCAGGTGACCACGGCGGGCAGCTACGCAAGCTCGTCGGACAAGCGCGTCCACTTTGGGCTGGGCAAGGACACGATGATTCGCGAGATCGAGCTGCGCTGGCCGAGCGGCACCGTGCAGAGACTGCGCAACGTGAAAGCGGACCAGATACTGAAAGTGACGGAAGGTGCGTCATGAGACTGAATCGCATGGGCCGTGTCTGGATGGCGCCTGCGTGCCTGGCAGCCACAATCTGCATTGGCGGCTATGCGCAGGCGCAAACGGATGGCTGCAACGGCGCAGAAGCAGACCTGAAGACACTGAATGGCGAGCTGAACCGCAATGCTCTTGCGGACGCAAAGAGCCTGCTGGCGCGGCTGCAGACCGCGCATCCTGACTGTGCTGCGCTGCTGCTGGCAAACGCTCGCATCCTCACGGTGGAAGGGCCGCCGTCCGCGGCGGGGCAGGCATTCTCACAGTATGCAGACCGCATGCCCGACGAGGCCACGGGCATGGCGTACTTTGCGCGCTTTCTGATTGACCAGGGCCAGTACGCGCAAGCCGATGAGTTCTCACAGGAGGCCTACATGCGCGCGCCGGAGTCGCCGGCTGCGCTGGCCGTGCGCGGCCAGATTCTGGTGCTGAAGGGCCAGACTGCGCAGGGGCGGGAGTTGCTGGAGAAGTCATGCGCACTGCAACCGGACGACGCGGAGGCGGAGTTTCAGCTGGGCGCTGTTCTGGATCGCGCCAAGCGTCCGGCCGAGGCTGTGACGCGCTTTGCGAAGGTGGTGGAGCTGGACCCGAACTTTGCCTCAGCGTGGGACTACCTTGCGCTCAATCTGGAGCCGCTGGGCAAGGAAGATCAGGCCGATGCAGCATATCGGCACGGTCTGGACGTGAATCACGAAGGGCCGCACTACGACGCTTTCCTTGACTACAACTACGGACGCTTTCTGGCAAAGCGTAACCAACTGGACGAAGCGAAAAAGCACCTGGACAGGGCTGTTACGCTGGTGCCGGATTATCGAGCGACCTGGTATGACCGCGCAAAGCTCAACTTCCGCATGGGCAACTATGCGCAGGCGCGCACCGATGGAGAACGCGCGCTGAGCATTACGGAGAACACGGGCGGCATTCTGAACCTACAGGTGTACGTATTGCTGGAGCAGGTGTATCGACGGCTGGGCGAAAAGGAATTGGCAGACAAGTATGCCAAGCTGACGCGGGAGACGCCGCCACCGGCACGTAAGGACTATGGAGACGCGCCGCAGCCGTAGAGCGACGCGGAATCAGTGCGCGTACGGCTGCCGGTTGACGATTCCCTTGCCTTCCTGCACGGTAACAATCTGTCCGGCGGCGAGGTTGGTGAAGGTTTCTGTTTTGCCGCTGAGCCAGCGTACGGCAAGCGAAGCCGAGGTGGCCTTGCCCATGCCAAAGTGCAGACGGAAGTCGCTCTGCGAAAGAAATGATCCGCCGCTTCGCACTTCATTCATCTGCTTTTGACCACCGGCCGTGAGCGTAACGCGGGCGCCGATGTCGTCTCTTCCGCTGGCGGTGAGCACGCGCACGGTAAGCGAGTTGAGGCTTGTGGGCGCGAAGTTCTTGAGCAGTGAAGGCGGCTCGCCCATATTGACGATCACGATCTCCTGCTGACCGTCGTTATCCAGATCGCCTACGGCAAGGCCGCGCGAGGAGTGCGCATCTGTGATGCCCGAACCGGCGGCGCTGGAGAGGTCATAGAACCCGCCGTCTCCGCGATTCCAGTAGAGAAGCCGATGCTGGCGGAAGTGCTCCCCTGTGTTGCCCGTCTCAACCTCAGGATAGACATGCCCGTTGGCAAGAATCAGGTCAGGCCAGCCGTCATTGTCGAAATCAAGGAAGGATGTGCCCCAGCTGAGGAAGCGCGTGTTCACGGCGAGGCCCGTATCGATAGTGTCGTCGGTGAAGTTGTTTTCGCCGTCGTTGCGATACAGCGTGGGCGTGTCGTCGGCAAAGTTGGTTTTGAAGATGTCGAGGCGCCCCTTGTGGCGCAGATCGGCAGCGCTTACGCCCATGCCTGCCTGCTCGCGGCCATCCTCGTTGTAGGCCACCCCGGCTTTAACGGCGATCTCTTCAAAGTCCTTGCCGCCGAGGTTGTGATAGTAGAGGCTCGCCGTTGAGTCGCACGCGATGTAGATGTCGGGCCATCCATCATTGTCGAAATCGCCGGTCAGCACGGAGAAGCCGTAGTAATCGCGCTGGGTTGTGATGTGCATGGCGTTCGACACATCCTTGAAGTGGCCATGCCCGTCATTCTGGTAGAGCGACATGGTTTCGGCGGGCAATCCACGCGGTCCGCACAGCACGGGCAAGCCCTTCCAGCGGCACTGCGATTTTTCTCCGGGCCGGGGAGTCTGCGAAGGATCGAAGTCGACATAGTGCGCCACGATCAGGTCAAGATGCCCATCGCGGTTGAAATCGACGAAGGCACAGCCCGTGCTCCAGCGCCGCGTGGGACTGGCCAGGCCGCGCTCCTGCGCCTCCTCCCGAAACGTGCCGTTGCCAAGATTGTGAAAGAACGCGTTGGTTCCCCACTCGGTGACGAACAGATCGACGTGGCCGCTGTTGTCCACATCGCCAGCGCAAACGCCCTGCCCCCACCCGGTGCGATGCAGACCCGCCTTCTGGGTGACATCTTCAAACTTGAGGCCGCCGAGGTTGTGATACAGATGGTCCACCGGCTGCGGGCCATCGAAGCGTCCGCCGTTGACCACAAAGATGTCGGGCAGGCCGTCGTTGTCATAGTCGAGGATGGCGACACCGCTGCCGGTTGTTTCCACGATGTACTGTTTGCCGACCTCAGCGCCGGAGATGGTCGCGGCGGAAAGACCGGCCTGCGCGGCGATATCGCGATAGTCGACCACGGGCGGCTTTACGCCGGGGGGCAGCGGCTTGGCCGGCGTGGCGTGGCCGTTGCCGGTTGCAACGCCCATCTGCTGGCTGCGCGCAACACTTGCCGCGCACATGCTGAAGACCAGGCACGCGAACCAGAGTGTGAGGGGAAGAGGGCGCGCTAGCGCGCGATGGGTCCGTGTCACGGGGCAGATTGTAGCATCTTGAGGATTGCCCCTGCTCGGCAGGGATTCCGTGCGCAGCATGCGCGGGATGAGCGGCGAGAGTGCCCGAGCGTGCCGTATTTGCCCTATGATAGACTCCATTTTGCGCCCGCCCCGCCGTGGTTGAGCAACACCGGAGACAAGCTTCCCTGCCTTCTGAAAACCATGCGTAGTCCTGCTGACGCGGCGCACCGGAAGCAAAACAAAAGGAGATTCCGCAGCATCGCGGTCGAAACGCATGATCGGAATGGGGATCAGAAACACCACGTGTATCGAGAGTGGCTACCTGCGGAATCGGTACCCTGCGTGGCGCCTGTGCGCGGCGGTGTTGCTGCCTGCCTGCGTCGCGTTGGGCCAGTCACACAAACCAGCGTGTACGGGCCCGGCCGAACTGGAGCACGTGATTGCCACGCACCCAACGGCCGCTGCCTATGATGCGCTGGGCGCATACTTCGGCAAGCATCAGCAGCTGGCCTGCGCACTGAATGCGTTTCATGCAGCGGTGCGGATCGATCCGCGTTCGTGGGAGGCGCGCTATGATCTGGCGCTTGCGCTGTTGCAGCATCAGCAGGCCGACGCGGCGGCAAACGAGTTGCGCACGGCAGCAACGCTGAAGCCGGGAGACGCGCAGACGCAGTTGGCTCTGGGCATTGCGTCCAATCAGGCAGGCCGCTCCGAGCAGGCCGAGGATGCATTCCGCCAGGTTCTGAAGACGCAGCCCAACTCCGTTGCCGCACTGGCGGGGTTGACGGAAGCGCTGCTCGCGGAAAAGCGCTACACGGCGGTGATCGATGCGCTGAAGGACGCGCCGCAGGACGAGGTTCTGCAGCTGAATCTGGCCATTGCCTACTCCAAGAACAATGATCTGGACCGGGCATTCCAGATCCTTGCCGCCATCGTGCAGCAGCATCCGGACTACGCGCAGGCGCACTTGAATCTGGGCATCCTGTACACACAGCAGAGCCGCTATCGCGAGGCTGCGAGCGAGTTCGAGCAGGCGCTGAAGATCGATCCGAACAACAATGCCGCGCGCGCTTCCTGCATCAAGTCGCTCATTATTCTGGGGCAGATGAATGATGCGCTGCCGATGGCGCAGGAGCATCTGCGGCGCAATCCGAAGGATCCCGAGGCGCTGTATCTGCTGGGCGCGGTGCAGCGGGAACAGGGCAATTATGCAGAGGCAGAACACGCGCTGGCCAAGGCCGTTGCGCTACAGCCGAATTTCTACGACTCGCGCTATGACCTTGGCTTTGTGCTGGCCAAGCTGGGCCGGCGTGCAGAGGCGCGCACGCAACTGGAGCAGGCGCTGAAGCTGAGGCCGGACTCGAGCGAAGCTCGCTTTCAGCTCGCGTCGGTTCTTCGCGCAATGGGTTTGAAGGAGCAGGCGGACGAGCAGCTGAAGCTCTTCCAGCAGGGCAAGAGCGCGAGTGTGAGCCAGGACGTGGCCGGCGTAAAGGTCAACCAGGCCAACCAGTATCTAAGCTCCGGCGACGCGCAAAAGGCCATCGCGCTATATCGCGAAGCCATCAGCGCAGATCCGAAGAATGGGCGCACGTACTACGACCTGGCGCTGGCGCTCGATCGGACCGGCGACATCGCCGCAGAACGCGATGCGCTGGAAAAGTCGATGGCCCTCGATGCGCAGTTTGCACCCACGCAGAACCAGTATGGTCTGCTGTGCCTGCAGGCCGGCGATCTGCCGACGGCCGAGACTCACTTGAAGCAGGCGATTGCGCTTGATCCGCAGTATGCAGAGGCGCAGAGCAACCTGGGAGTTCTCTATGGCAGGCAGGGCAATAACGCGGAAGCCGAAAAGCTGTTCCGCCATGCCACGGAGGATGATCCGAAGTACACGCAGGCGTTTGTAAACCTGGGATTGATTCTGGCCTCGGAGGGACGCTTTCCTGAGGCGCATGATGTGTTTCAGCACGCGCTCTCGCTGGATGCAAATAACACCGGGGCAATGACCGCGGATGCATTCGTGCAGGTGCGCATGAATCGGACACAGGATGCCCTTGCGGAGTTTCGCAAGGTGATTGCGCTGAGCCCGCAGTCGCCTGCCGCGCATCTCAACCTCGGTCTGATACTGGCGGACGAGTACAAGCAGGAGCAGGCGCTTGCCGAGTTCACCACGGCATCGGAACTGGCTCCGAACGATGCGACTGCACACTACAATCGCGGACGCGTTCTGCTGGACATGCAGCGAAACCAGGAGGCCAGGCCTGAGTTGGAGAAGGCTACGGCACTCGATCCGCGCACAACCGATGCGTGGTATCTGCTGGGACTCATCGCCCGTCAGTCCGGCGATACAGACGAGGCCATTCGCGACTTTCAACGCGCGGTTGCCTTGAAGCCAGACTATGCGGAGGCGCACTTTATGCTGGGGCGCGAGCTGCAGCGCAAAGGAGACCCGGCAGGCGCGGCTGCTGAGTGGCGCAAGGCCATCCAGATTCATCCGGATTACAGTGAGGCTCTCTATAACCTGGCGCGACTGACGGCAAAGACGGATCCGGCGGAGTCGGCGCAGCTGCAGAGCCAGTTTGATGCCTTGCAGGCGCGCAAGCATGTGATGGACCGCGCGCAGACACTGGGCAACTTTGCGCTGGCCTCAGCGGATGCACACGACTGGCCGCAGGCAATTTCGCAACTGCAGGAAGGCATCAAGCTGTGCAAGGACTGCAGCGCTCTGCCACTGCTGCACAAGGATCTCGGGCTTATCTATTGCCGGCTGGGAGAGCTGGAGAACGGAAAGAAAGAGCTGCTGATTGCTCAGCAGATGGCTCCGTCGGATCCAGACATCCAGAGGGCTCTCAAGATTCTTGCATCCATGGAGAAATGATGAGCTGGTTCGGCGGTCGCTCGCGTTGTGGCTGTGGTGCGGAACGAGCCGCTGACGAGCGCTCGCGAGCCTTCCGTCGTCGCATGCGCTGGCTTGCAGCGATATGCACTGCGCTTGCCGCGCAGGCAGTAGCGGCGCATGTGTGCCGCGCGCAGGACATTGACTCCGTTGTGACCGCGGATAGCCGCACGCAGGATACGATTGCCGGTGAGATCCAGGACCCGGCGGAGCGCACGGCATATCTGAGCCTGTTCGTCACCGGATCCCCGCGCGAGTCGCTTGCGAATGCAGAGGCGTTTCTGCAGCGCTTTCCGCAGTCAGCATACTTGGCGCGCGCTTACGATGTTGCGGCGCGAGGCTGCTTTGATCTGGGCGAGTATGAAAAAGGACTCGACTATGCGCGGCAGTCGCTGCAGTTCTATCCGGAGAACTCCTTCCTGCTGGTTGCCGTGGCGGATGTGCAGGCGCGCCTGCATCGTAATGCAGAGGCCATTGCAACAGCGCACGCGGCGCTGGACAACCTGGATCGATTTGCGCGCCCGGTTGCCATTGCAAAATCAGACTGGCCGCATGTGAAGGCAACACAGCAGGCAACGGCGCACTTCGCACTGGGCAGAGCGCTGATTCAGCAGGCGCTGCAAAAACCCGCATCGGGCGGCATGGAATCTGCTTCTGCGCACAGCCATGCAGATCTTCTTGCAGAAGCGGCAACGCAGCTTGCGCAGGCACGCGCGTTGAATCCAACAGATGTTGAGATCGCATATCTGACCGGTGAAGATGCCATCCTGACAGGCAGTCCGGACAAGGCCGCGATGGAGTTCGCCTTTGTGTATGAGAGCGGCGGGCCGCTCGCCGATGGCGCGAAGAAACAACTGCAACTCCTCTATGAAAGCCGCGCGCAACACAATGCGCAGGGAGCAGGCGCACAAGCGGGATTTGAGGCGTTTGCCAGTCAGGAGGCAGCGCAGCGCAATGCGGCGGCTGCGCAACAGCAGGCCCAGGCGCCGCAGGCTGGGCCATCGCGGCCCATGGAGTACGCGGGCTCAGAGAGCTGCAAGTCGTGCCACGGCGGCATCTATCGGCAGTGGAAGATGACGGGCATGTCGCGCATGCTGCAGCCCTACGATGCTGACAACATCATCGGCGACTTTGAGAAGAACAACACCTTCTATGCCGGGGACGCTGTTGCTTTTCGCAATGGGGAGCTGAAGGTAACACCGGCCAAAGACCCCGTCCTGTTTGCGCGCATGGTGATGCGCAATGGCCGGCCTTATTTCGACATCAAGCAGTCCGATGGGCTGTGGCACAGCTATCGCGTGGATTACACCATCGGCTCCAAGTGGCAGCAGGCTTATGCAACGGTGCTGCCGAACAAGGAGATTCACGTTTTTCCAATTCAATACAGCACCATCCAGAAGCGCTGGATCAACTATTGGAAGGTTATCGACAGCGCTGGAACCGTACGCTCCAATCCGCTGAACTGGGAGAAGTTTGGGATTGAGACCAATTACAAGGCCAACTGCGCCGTGTGCCACACCAGCCAGTTGCGCAACGTTGCGGGCGGCGGATTTGATGCAAGCCATCTTGAGTTTCGCGAGCCGGGCATAGGCTGCGAACAATGCCACGGGCCCTCGGCCACACACATTGCAGCGATGAAGCAGCCTGCGACAGACGACGATGACACGGGTCCGCTTACGCCGCCGGTGCGATTTCGCGAGTTGAACAACCGTGATTTTGTCAGCATCTGCGCGCAATGCCACATGCAATCAAACGTGCATGATCCTGACTCCAAAGGGGAGCTGAACTACTCCAGCGCGGGACGCTTCTATCTGCGAAATCCGTCGGCACCCTACGAGGAATTTTCGCGCAAGGGATTTTTCAAGGACGGACGATTCAGCCAGACGACGTTTATCGTGGAGGCGTTCGAACGCTCGCAGTGCTTCCTGCAGGGCAATGCGACGTGCGGAAGCTGTCATAATCCGCACAGCCACAGCGGGCCCGCCAACAACACGTCGCTCAAGTTCAAGGATGACCCGGACCGGATGTGCGTGCAGTGCCACACGCAGTTCTCTGCGCCAGCTGCGGCTACGGCGCACACGCACCATGCGGGCAACTCTGAGGGCAGCCGATGCATTTCCTGCCACATGCCGAGGATTGTGGATGCGCTGCTGTTTCGCGCGCGGTCGCATCAGATGGATGACATTCCTTCCGCCGAGATGACCTTGCGCTTTGGCCAGGCCGACAGTCCCAACGCATGCCTGCTGTGCCACGCGGACAAGAACGCCACATGGGTGCAGACAGCGATGCGCACATGGTGGCCATCGCCCGCGAGCGCCGTGCAGAGTGCCACCATTGCGCACTGATGGGGTGCAGAATTTACCGTGTAGAATGAAATCCATCCTCGCCCTTGCGCCCCAGATCATTGCTCCCGTGCGCGATGCGATGCACTTCCCCATGCAGCAGTTGATTGACCGCGCACAACCCGCACCGCATGCCTGCTGGCGCACGCAAAGCCTGCTGCGTGCAGGACAAGGCATTCTGACCGGAGCTGCCTGCATGCTGCTATGGCTGTGCGGCATGCATGCGGCCACAGCTCAAGTTCCGAATCACAGTGCGAAGGCTCCATCAACCCAGCAAGGGGCAGGGCTATTCGTGGATGCAACGCCGGGCAGCGGAATCCGCTTTCAGCATGTCTCTCCGCACACCTCGCACAAGTATCTGATTGAGACCATGGGCTCCGGCGTGGCGCTGTTTGACTGCGACAACGACAATCGCCTGGATATTTTTCTCGTGAATGGCGCGCCGTTTCCTGACACGGTGGCCAAGGGATTCGTACCACAGAAGACAGGGCCGCAGGATTGGAACCGTCTCTATCATCAGAAGCCCGATGGCAGCTTTGAGGACATCACCGCGCAGGCTGGCCTGCAGGGTGTGGGCTTCGGCATGGGCGTGGCTGTGGGCGACTACGACAACGATGGCTATGAAGACCTGTATGTGACCGGCTACGGTGGCAACCATCTGTATCACAACAACGGCAACTGCACGTTTACCGACGTGACGGATAAGGCCGGAGCGGGCGGAAGCGGGTGGTCCACCTCAGCAGGATGGGTTGACCTGGATAACGACGGCCTGCTGGACCTGGTGGTGTTGCGCTACGTTACGTGGGATTGGAATGACGTGTGGTGCGGCGAGCATACCGCGAGCGGACGCGTCTATTGCCATCCGGACATGTTTCCGCCGATTTCGATGCTGGTGTATCACAATGACGGGCATGGACACTTCACCGAAGTGGCACACAAGCTCGGACTCGACAAGCCGGCCAAGGCCCTGGGCGTGGCCTTTGCGGACTACGACAACGACGGACGAATGGACATCATGGTGGCCAACGATTCGTGGCCCGAGTTTCTCTTCCATCAGAAGCCGGACGGCACATTCGAGGAAGTGGGCATGGAATCGCAGGCAGCAGTGACGCCCGATGGACAGACGTACGCAGGCATGGGCGTTGACTTTGCCGACTACGACAACGATGGGCGGCCAGATCTGATCATCACCGATCTTGCCTTTCAGCTCTACTCGCTTTACCACAACCTTGGCGACGGCAACTTTGACTACGCCACGCGGACGAGCGATCTGACATCGATTACGCGTCTTCACTCGGGCTGGAGCGTGCGCTTTTTCGACTTTGACAACGATGGCCGCAAGGACATGCTGATTGCGCAAGGCCACGACATGGACAACATCGAACAATCCTTTCCGGAGTTGCGCTATCGCGAGCCGATGCTGCTGCTGTGGAATGCGGGCAGCAAGTTCGTTGACGTGTCGAGCGCATCAGGCGATGTATTCAAGCAGGCGTGGGTGGGGCGCGGCATGGCGATTGGCGACGTGGACAACGACGGGCGCATGGATGCCGTGGTGACGACAAACGGCGGAGAGGCGCACTTGCTGCTCAACCGGACCGCGAATGCAAACCACTGGCTCACACTGCGGCTGCGCGGCCACGTGAGCAATCGCGACGGCATTGGAGCGCTGGTGCGGCTGACCGCAGGTAAAAGCTCACAGTGGGCGATGGTGACGACCGCAGGCGGCTATCTGTCGTCCAGCGACCCGCGTGTGCACTTTGGTCTGGGCAAGTCCGCTGTTGTGGATGAGATCGAGATTCGCTGGCCTTCGGGCATCCGGCAGTCGCTGAAGAATGTTGCGGCGGATCAACTGATGGTGGTTGACGAGCCCGCCACCAGGCCCGCGCAGTAGGCGCAGGCAGCGCTGCATAGCAATGCAGCCGGGCATCCATGTATGTGCATGGATGCCGTGGCTACAGCCGGTGCGACGCGTACGGCAGCTTAGTTGGTGGTGAGCACGAGCACGGTGGCAATGGGATCGAGCGCGTGGCCGGGCAGCGCCACATCGATGCCTGATCCGCTCTTTGTCACCTTCAGCGGCGCATGCGATTTGTCGGCCAGCAGGTAGGCGCCGGTCACGTTGCGCGGCACGCTGTCCAAGTGAAAGCTGCCTTTGGGCCAGGTGAACAGCTCGACGTAGATTTTGTCCGGCGCAGTGGTGGAGCGCCAGTCCCACTTCGGGATGAACTTCGGCTTGCCGTTCTTATCCTTCTCCGTAGTGCTGAAGCTGCCTGCCTCATCGCCAAACAGCGTTGCCTGCGTGCCGTAGATAGCTTCGCCGTTGACCGCCAGCCATTGCCCCATCTGCTGCAGGCGCTCCACCTCGGCGGGAGGAACGTTGCCCTTCGAATCAGGCCCGATGTTGAGCAGATAGTTGCCGCCCTTGCTGGAAATATCAATGAGGTTGCGCAGCAGCGTCTGCGTCGACTTGAAGTTGAGATCGTAGGATTTGTAGCCCCACGTGTCGTTGATGGTCATGCAGGCTTCCCAGTCGCGTCCGGGATATCCACGCGCGGGAATGAACTGCTCGGGCGTCTCTGTATCGCCCTTGTAGCCGCCGCCCAGGCGATTGTTCCAGATAAGATTGGGATGCTGGTTGAGCAGCGCAACAATCTCCCCGGCCAGTTCCGGCGTCATATCTGCGGTGGGCGTATCGAACCAGATGACGGCCGGGAAGTCACCGTAGTTGGTGAGCAGTTCCTTCAACTGCGGGATGGCCTTCTTGTGCAGGTAGTCGGCAAAGTTGCCGTCCTGTGCGGGATCCCAGTGGTGGTTGGGCCGGTCATGATTGCCAGTCTTATAGGCAGCGCCGCCGGGCGCGGTCCAGTCCTGATCCTGCGAGTAATAGAAGCCGAGCTTGATGCCCTGCTTACGGCACTCTTCAGCAAGCTCGCGAATGGGATCGCGATGGTAGGGCGTGGCATCCACAATGTTGAAGGGATCGGCCTTGGAGTCGAACATGGCGAAGCCATCGTGGTGCTTGGAGGTGATGACGATGTACTTCATGCCGGCCGACTTGGCGAGCGCGACGATATCGTGTGCACTGTAGGCAGTGGGGTTGAACTGCTTGGCGAGCGCCTTGTAGTCAGCCACGGGAATCGATGCCGTGTTCATGATCCACTCGCCGATGCCGGGAATCTGCTTTCCGTTCCAGGTGCCGGCCGGAATGGAATACAGGCCCCAGTGGATGAACATGCCGAAGCGCGCTTCGCGCCACCAGGCCATGCGTGCGTCGCGCTGCGCGGGTGTCTCCGTGTCCTGAATGGCGGGGACACGGTGCGTCTCGGACATTTTGTAATGCTCGCCTTGAACCTGCGCGAACGCTGCTGTGCCGGCGGCAACAGTCAACGCTGCAAGTGCGGCGATAAGTTTGCTGGTCTTCAAGGGGATCTCCTTATGACTCCGGGCGGCGGGGAGACCGCGCGAAGTTGGCTGAATTGTTGTCAGAACAGGTTGAGAGCGATCACGCTGACATCTGGGTCCGGGGCCGCCTGGGGAATCTCAATTTCGAGTTTCCCCTCGGTCTGCCGGAAGGTGAGGGGCATGCCGTTTGCCAGCAGGCGCGCAGAGAGCACACGCGCATCGATGCCGGTGAGCGTACAGCGCGGCGGGGTCCAGTCAAACAGGTGGACGTAGATGCACTTTGCACCTGCCGTCGTGCGCAGGCCTTCCACGCCCTGCACAGGGCCGTAGGTGGTTCCGTAGATGGAGTCGCCGTTGCGCGTAAGCCAGGCGCCGATGGCCTTTAGCCTCTGCTGAAACTCCGGCTGGATCTGTCCGTCGGGCTGCGGGCCCACGTTCAGCAGCAGGTTGCCGCCGCGGCTGGCCACCTCCACCAGGCCGCGAACGAGCGCGCGTGACGATTTGTAGTCGGTGTCGTTCTTGTTGTAGGCCCAGGTGTTGTTGATCGTCATGCAGGTCTCCCACAGCCGGAAATCCTCCGCACTGGGAACCGTCGTCTTCAGCTTGCTGGAGACGCTGGGATCCACGCCCGTCAGGCGTATGCCTTTGGTCGGAATCGCCGTGGGGATGAACTGCTCGGGCGTCTCATAGTCGCCGTCCACGCCGAGCCGGTCGTTGGTGAGCGTTGCCGGCTGAATCTCGGCCATCATGCGCAGCACACGCGCACCGTCGTACTTCTCCTGGTTGTTCAGGCCGTCGAACCAGACAAGCGCCACCGGACCATAGCGCGAGAGCAGTTCGCGCAACTGCAACTGCATGTACGCCAGATAGCCGGGCCACTGGGGCCGCTCCGGCTGGCCGTGCCAGTTCTCGCTCGCCAGCTTGCTAGTATCGCGAAAGTCCGGATGATGCATATCCGGCGGTGAGTAGTAAAAGCCGATCGGCATCTCGTCCGCGTGGCACGCCCGGGCAAGCTGGGCCACAATGTCTTTGCCGTAGGGAGTGTTGGTGATCTTATAGTCCGTGTAGGACGAGTCGAACATGCAGAAGCCGTCATGGTGCTTGGTGGTGAACACCATGTACTTCTGCCCCGCCTGACGCGCCAGATCGATCCAGGCCTGCGGATCAAATTTCGTGGGGTTGAACGTCTTTGGCAGCGCGCGGTATGCCGCCTCGGTAATCCCGCCGGGCTTGGGCACCATGATGGGCCAGGAGGCCTCGACGCTGGCCTGCGAGTAAGGGCCCCAGTGGATGAACATGCCGAACTTGGCCTGCCGGTACCAGGCTGTGCGGTCGCAGCCCGCGGCCTGCGCCCAGACCAGGCCGCCCAGGGAGGGCAGGCAGGAACTGGCAAGGACGCTTTTCAGAAATCTGCGACGGCTTTGCAAATAAGCGCTCATACGCGTCGTACGATAGGCACCGAAGACTGCTCTGTCAAGAATTTTCGCCTAAGTTACCGCAAACGCTATCGGTAATATTCGAGCCGCAGGACGGAATTCGACCTGGATCGCAGGCGCTCAAATTGGAAATGGAGAATCGAAGGCGAACCTAATCCAAGTGGAAGACTTCCTGCATCTCTGCCCACCACTCGCCATCCTTGCGGGTGGGTACCGGCTCCTGCATGGGCCCCATGATGGCCCACCACTCCTGCGTTTTGGGATGCGCCGCCATCTTCGCCATATCGGTTTCGTAGTCGCTGCCGTTATACTCGAAGTAGCTGAATAAGAGGTTATCTTTCTGATAGATAGAGTAGTTCTGGATATGGCATTCGCGGATCATCGCAAGCACCTCGGGCCAGACCGCAGCGTGGTATCTGCGATACGATTCCTCGCAGCCCTCCTTGATTCGAATCACCATTCCATAACGCGTCATCTCTTCGACCTCCTGGGGCTCGGCTGCGGGGAAGCAGCCCTTGCCTGCACGTGTTGCCCCGATGCTGCACAGGAGGGTAGACGAGAAATCCCTGAGATGGCAAGCGCTCAAAGGCATCGTTGACGGCTTGCGAAAGCAGAGCTACCATCAGTTCTGGAAATTTAAGCGCTTGAATATGCCCGCCTCCACTTCATTGGCGACCGATGGCCTGGTTAAAAATAACCTCGCCGAACAGCTCCGCAAAGAGATTCTGGGCGGATCGCTGAAGCCCGGCGAGCGCATTGTGGAGGGCAAATGGGCAGCCAGATTCGGCGTGGCCCAGGCCTCCATCCGGGAGGCTATCAACATCCTGATCCAGGCCGGATTTGTGACCAAGGCGCCCGGACGCAGCGCCCGCGTCATCCACTTGAGCGAGAGCGACGTCGCGCATCTGTACGAGCTGCGCGGCGCGCTGGAGGGGCTGGCCGCGCGCCTTGCCGCCAAGTCACAGCCCAGCCTGAGCGTGCTGCAGGCCACGCTGGACATCATGCGCGAGTCGGCCAGAACGGGCGACCGCGAGGGCCTGCTGGACTGCGACCTGCTCTTCCACATGGAGCTGTGCGAGCTGTCGCGCAATCCTTACCTGATCGACCATGCCCGCCGCATTCTGCTGCCGCTGTTCGCTTTTGTGCGCATGCGCGTCTCCGCCAGCGGGCAGTCACCAGCCACGTGGGAGAAGGATCTGGACGCGCACCAGCAGATCATCCACCTCATCCGCGAGGGCGAGGGCGAGGTGGCCGAGCAGTATGTGAAAAGGGCGATGGAGCGCTTTGCCAAGACTGCCTACGACCACTGGGAGATGCGAGGCGAACATGCCGGATAAGCGCAGGAATCGCAACGTTGCGCAGCATGCATATTGGCTGCCGGAAAGAATACGGAAGAGTCCATGTCCGGTTGCGTAATCCGTTCCATCGATGCAATTGATGCGAGGTTTGAGCTGCCTGCTGGCGCGGGCAGCGATGCCGTACACACCAATCCCGTGTACGCAATGGCGCTGACGCATCTGGCCACGGACAGCGAAACGACCGGCGTTGGGCTGGCCCTGACGCTGGGCAGCGGCAATGCCCTGGTGTGCGAGGCCATCCGCATGCTGGCGCAACCGCTGGCGGGCAAACCCATTGACGAGATCATGGCGCAGTTTGGCAGCGTGGCGCGCGGCATGGCCAACGACCCCGCGCTGCGCTGGCTCGGTCCGCACAAAGGCGTGGTGCACCTGGCGCTGGCCTCCATTACCAATGCCTGCTGGGATCTGTGGGCCAAGAGCCGCGGCGTGCCGCTGTGGAAGCTGCTGCTGGACCTTGATCCGGAGGCGCTGGTGGCCGCGCTGGATCTGAGCTATCTGGAAGACGTGCTCACGCCCGCCGAAGCCGTGGCCATGCTGCGCAACGAGAGCGCGACCCGTGCCGAGCGCGAGACGATTCTGCGCACAGGCTACCCCGGCTACGATACGTCCGTGGGATGGATGGCGTATGACGAAGCGAAGGTGCGCGCGCTCACGCTGCAGGCGATGGACCGCGGCTTCAAGGCATTCAAGCTGAAGGTCGGATCTGACAAAGAAGAGCGTGACCTGCGCCGCGCCGCCATGCTGCGCGAGCTTACGGGCGATGCCGGTATCCTGATGTTCGACGCCAACCAGCGCTGGAACGCGCCCGATGCCATGCGCATGTGCCGCGCGCTCGCTGCGTTCCGCCCGCTCTGGATCGAGGAGCCCACGCATCCAGACGATATCCATGCCCACGTGGAACTGGCGCGCGCCATTGCCCCGGTGCGCATCGCCGCCGGCGAACATGTTCCCAACCGCGTGGTGTTCAAGAACTTTCTGCTCTACGGCGGCGTGCATTACGTGCAGGCCGACTGCACGCGGCTGGCCGGCGTGAGTGAGTTTCTGGCAGTGAGCCTGCTGGCACGGAAGCTGGGTCTGCCGGTCGTTCCGCACGTGGGCGACATGGGGCAGATTCATCAGCACCTGGTGCTCTTCAACCACATCGCGCTGCGCCACGAGGCCGTCTTCCTGGAACACATCCCGCACCTCAGGAAGCACTTCGTCCATCCCGCCGAAGTCAGCGAGGGCGTCTATCGCACGCCACAGCAACCCGGCGCATCCTGCGATATGCGGGAGACGTAAAACGCACGCAGCTTGCGAGTAGGGTACGTCGCTGGTCCGCAAAGCGGCGGAAAGAAAATGCGCCAGAGTAGACGGCGCAGCCCAGACACAACCCGGACCGACCTCACAGGGCCTGGCACGATGCCGTAGCCAACGGTAAGACGGTAAGATTGCTGAACTGCAGAATGGTGGGCCCGGAGGGATTTGAACCCCCAACCAAGGGATTATGAGTCCCCTGCTCTAACCGTTGAGCTACAGGCCCTTCACTGACTTACGGCAACCGTTCCCGCGAGTGTAGCGGATACTGTAGCGGGTGGCAGTCGTTTCGGCTCGATTACGGCGAAATCGCCGGACAGTTGCAGCCGCTCGAAAGCCCGCTCCACTGCCTCCGGGGTTGGATGGATGTACCGTTGCGAAACCACAATGCTGCTATGTCCCGCGATCCGCATGATGGTGAAAGCATCCACTCCCGATTCCCCGAGCCTTGTAAGCATTGTATGGCGTAGCGAGTGCATCACAAAATCGGACGGGAAGATCGCCCGCCGCTTCCCTTCGACCTTGGGAGCGCAAACATCCCGATGCAAATGATTGATCGAAGTTCCCAGGTACGGCTTGCCGTCCCGGTTGGCAAAGACAAAGCCGCTCACCTTGGACCGCTCCCGCTCCCGGAGCATCGCAGCCGCCCGGTCTGTGAGCGGGATAATCCGGCGGGCATTCTTGCTCTTGCCTTCCCTCACTCGCAGGAATCCGAATCGAGCGCCGTTGACGGGCGCAAGCGTAATATCGGCCCATTCCAGATGGAGCGCCTCCCCGATGCGTAGGCCGGTTTCCAGCATGAGAACAGCAATATCATTTAACGGCTGAGGGCAAGCGCCAAGGTAGACTTCCTCTTGCTTCCGGGTGAGAACGAAATCCCGGACCCGCTCCCCGGTGAGCAGCCGGATTCGCGGGACGCGCTGAATCTCTCTCCACTCGTGGGCAAGCCTCAGCATCCGGCGAAGGGTAGCAAGCTCCCGGTTGACCGTTGCAGGGCCTACAGTGGCACGGCGGGCCACTACATAGCCTTCTATGACCCCTTCGTCTATGCGGTCAAGCCTTGCCCCGGCAATGGGCGGGTATTCGAGCAGCCGTGACAGTTTCGCCGCGTAGAACTGGACTGTCTGAGGCTTGTTCTCATGGCGGGCTTCCACATGGGCGATAAACCGCTTTGCCAGGTCCGCGAACATGGGCGCTGCCTTCCGCTCTTCAATGCCCACTTCGCCCTTTGCCAGCGCGGTACGGTGGGCCGCTTCGATCTGACGGGCCGTGCGCGGGTTGCCCTGTTTCGTGCTGTGCTGGACGTGCTCCCCGTTGAAGAGGAAGTGATACCAGTAGACGTTACCGCGTTTGAAGATGGACATTTCATCTGCCGCCTTTCCTCGATTTTTCCGTGAGCACTCGCGCCGCTTGCCGTTTGGCGCGTTCTTCCTTTCGTTTCTGATCTGGCCTATACCTATCGCGCATGTATGCGGCGCGCTTTTCTTTGAATGCAGGGCTTTGTGCCTCATGTTTCCGCCTGCAAACATCTCCGCAGAAGTGCTGATGTCCCCGAATGGCATAGAACCATTGCTGACATTCTGAACAGCGGCGAAACCGCGAGATTTCCCCTTTATCCACTGCTCTTAGAAGCAGCTCAACCATGAACGCACCCATCGAATCCCAAGAGTGCTTATAGTCCTGGGGCTGGAGGTCTTCTACCTGAGTCAACCATTCATCCCTCTGCGCCAAGAAAGAATCTGTATATTCCGAGTACTTCCAGAGTTCAGTGGCATCCCACGATTTGCGTCCGGAAAACTCCCACTTGTTCTTAGGATGCGAGGGGATGAAGCTACTGCTGAAACCCTCAAGATCGCCGCTCAAAGTAGCTTCCCAGCGGTACCGGCTCAACTTTATGTTTAGCAACTCCAGCGCTTGATAGTAAGCGTCTTTTGATTCCTCCCTCCTTTTCATAACGTCTAGGAACTCGGGTATCCCACCCTTGCTCCCTGTTAGGCCGCCGCGGTCAATGGACTCGATAATTTCTCGTCGATGCCGCTCTGCTGAGACTAGTAGGCTCAAAACTTCATCGACACGCTTAATCCCCGGTTCGTCGGCATGATCCCTGAGCATAGAGAACAAGAACTCATATTTGCCGCCGCTTGCGGTCTTCTTGTTTTGTAACGTATGTGTGTGTGCCTTCATGTACAAGTTACAATACACTAGCACGGAAGCGAATTCAACTCTATTCTCTTGTGTATGGGAGGAAATGCATGGATTCACTTCTTTCTGTTGAAGAGGCCGCTCGCAAATTGGGAGGCCTGAGCAAATACACCATTCACGCTTGGCTGGCGAAGGGCAAGCTCCGCCGCACGAAGGTTGGCAGCCGGACCATGATCCGCGAGAGTGAGCTTGAGCGAGTGATCGAAGACGGCGGCAAGTCACCTGGAAGGCAGAGGGGAGCGTAATGACTACACCGGTTCCAGTATGCGGAGCGTGTGAATCGAATCTTCGCCAGGTACGCAGCAAGTGGGTTTGTTGTGAGTCGGGATGCCCGCTACAAGGGCAGGAGCAGACTGTCCTGCCGAATGCTAACGATGCCGCAAGATACCTCGAAGGCACTCACGAGAAGAGGGCACAGCGGTGAATGGAGAATTCTTCTGTATCGATCGGCGGGTCTGGTCCAGAGTTTGTGATTGTGGCATGAACGAAGCCGTGGCGTATCTCGTCTTGGCACGTGGAACCGGCCCGGAAAACAGGCTCACGAGCTGGTCAACCACAGCAGTAGGCAAGTGTGCCGGAATGGGGATTGTTCCCGCAAAGGAGGCAATAAAACGCCTCTTGCAAGAGAGATTCCTCCGCTTTGCCGCTGGCCACACTAACCAAAGGCCGCGCTACGAACTCATCCTGCCGGAAACGACGGAAGACGCAGAAGAGGATGATAACGAGCGCATCTGGTTGCCCAATTCCATTGTGACAGGAACGGAAACCGGCGGGGAGATAGCACCTGTTCAGCGATTACGGGCGGCTGGTGACGTGTGGGCGTTGCGGCTTTTCGTAGACCTATACAATGCCCAAAACCTCCGCGACGACGGAGGAATTAGCCCGCAGGTACTCCGCCAGGAATTTAGGCGCGAGCGCATCGCAGAGCAAGGAATCTACGTCGTCTGGGCATTCACGGCTGGGAGTTATACAGCATCGTGGACTGGTCCTCTTGCGCTGCATCAGAAGCGGAAAAGAAATAGTGGGGAAAAGGACCATCCTGTTTGGGATTCCGTTGGACGGCTCCGAAAGATGGGGTTGCTCACCTATGTGCCCCACCTGTTTGAGAATGACTCCCAGGAATCCGAAATTATGCACCCCTATGGAATCGGCGGGCACGGTGAAATACCGATAGAAACTCAGATCGGAGAAACCGCCGATGCAGCCGCGCGGAATCTGGCCGATTGGATTGAAGCACGCGCGGAAGAGAAAGGATGCGACCACCTGTGCCCCGTTATGCATACTTTGCCCAATGTGCAAATGATTGGCGTAGCAAGGCTTCATTACAGGCCACGCACCCGACGCACAGCCGCATGGTACGCACAGGCGCAAACGAATGGCGCTAAATGGCTCGAACACTATGGCAGGCTCGGGGGAAAACCGGAAATTTCGAGCGATGACGTCTTCGGAATTTTCAATGTCGGTTAACCTCGGAAGCATCAAGGAAAGTAAGTCTCAAAGAATGTAAGTATCAACGGGGTTCAAGGGTGCTACGCACGTAAGTGGTATCAACGGGAATCAACGAGTAGTAATTTCACTTGTCCTCACCGCGCAAAAAGGTGCGCGATTCGGACCACCAGAGAAAAGACCATGATGAATCCTGAGACGTATTGCCACGAAGCCGAACGGATGGAGCAGGAACGCTTAGGCCGTATTCAAGAGGCTTCGGGCGGCAGTTGCAAAACTTCCAAACAACCGTCGAAGTGCATCCGGGAGACACTGCCATCGGGGTGCATTCTTTACCGGCTTGTCTGGAAGCCAGCATAAACCGCGATACGAAGCCGCCATTTCGTGTTCTGTGCCCCGTGGAGAGGCAGGGAGGGACCAAAAGGGCCGCGAGTATCGAAAGGACATCAGAATGCACCAGAATCCGAGTCAGGCTTACAGCAGAGCTTTTAGCCGAACCATTGAACCGAGCGGTCAGAATCTCGCGCCGGTTAAAGAGGCTACCATCTATCCGACACAATTCCCCATCCTGCTAAGGGAACGTCTACAGGGAATGACCGTTGCTGAGGCAGCCGATTTCCTGGGCATTCTACCGGAACAGTTCAACCGCATTCTGGCGGGACACTGGCGGCCCTCAAAGAGCATCCGGGAGAAGATGGGCCTAAAGGTTGTTTACGCGCTCGCAGAATAGGCACCGCGGTAATTTCTTGAACTTTGCAGCACGTATCGCGCATGTGCGCTCCCGCGCGCGAAACATGGGAATTTTCCGAAACTGTAAAGAAGGTTTAGACGAATTTCGTGAACAATACGCACGTGTGTGCGCTCGCGCGCGAGAGGAATTTTCCGACACGATAAAAAGGGGAATTTCTTGAGTCCAGGTCTGCACGCATGCCCGCGTGCTCGACCGATCACTGAATTGAGCCTATCTCGATTTCAACGTGCGTGGATCGATTACCGCTCCCTAGAGGTTCTACGGTCATGACCACAATGGTTTTTGAGCCACAATTAGCGATTGAATCCGAGTGGCCGCCACCTGTTCCGTGAGAGGTGAAATTCCTGAGTAAGCAATTGGACCCCTCTACGCTCTCGATTGCGCCTTCAAGTTCTTGAGCGAGGACAACAGCATCACTGGTTTCCGGGAATTGGTATGCTGCGTAAATCGCGCGCCGATTATGGAAGGTAATCTGCCCCTCGCCGCCGTACGGCTCGGCTGAGCCGATCAGAGCCACTGCGGCGGTCTGCCCATCGCTCAGGAAATTTAGCTGCCGTCCATTTTTGGCTAGGCTTGCTTGGACTTCTTCGACCGTCATCCCGAGCGCGATTCGCGCGCCGCCGAATTCAAGGGATACCTGCCGCTCTCGTTGCTGCGCTCCACTTTGAGCCGAAAAGCACACGACGAGCCAAACCGCCATAAACATCCGGGATACGCGCATCTGTTTCCCCTCTAAAAATGGAATTTCTGGAGCTTTACGCACGCATGTGCGCTCGCGCGCGCGAGTTACCGCAGGGACCGCTCGCTGATTATCTGAAAGGTGCCGATCACCTTCAAATCTTGGTCGCACAATCGTACTTCGGAGCCGTCTCGAATCCCTCTGTACGTGGCAGGAGCGATGCTTACGCAGGGAGATTGGGCGTTCTGAATGCACCTTAGCGCGAACGTTTCCGTGTTGCTGTTGGCAAAGAGTTCGTAACCGGAGCCATTCTTCCAGTCCCCAGCGTTGGATGAAAGCACCAGAATCTGGAATTCGTCTCGCGCCCTCTCAATTCGACCGTAGACGCTACATTCAGCGAACGGTTTCCAATAATCTGGAGCCTCACCGTCAAAATTGTAGATGGTCATTCGGTCCTGATACTGTCCGCTCTTGATCGACGCCGTATGCGACTCGTACCACTTGTCGCGCACAGCTTTGCTAATCCTTCCCGGCTGCTTATCGTAGTCTTTGTAGGAGTCGGGAAGGCAGCTCAGCGCAAACCGCACATTGTCAGGTGTCACCCCCTCGACGGAAGTCGAACCATCCGGTATGGGCTTGCCAGGAACGTCAGAGCAACACACTTCCGGCAGAACGCTTGTCACTTGGAACCCAAACAGCTCTGGCTTAGGCGTCGCTTTCGATTCCGGCGCGGAGTCAACTTTGCTGGCCGGATTCGCTTGCGGAGTGGGGTGCGATGCGGAAGTGCTCTGTACAGGAGCGTGTGACCGGCTTTGGCAACCTACGCACGCCATGTGCGCTGCGACAACTATTCCCAGGAGCAGCACCAGTCTCCGCGTTCCTTCTCTGAGATTCATTCTTGCCTCTTGAGCCTAGAGCGCGGAGGCTACCTCCAGCAGTTGATTCCCGCACGGTCCGAAGTATACGCTTGGCTCAATTTCGAGCACAACGCGGGCGGGAGAGGAGCCATCATGTCGGAACCTGACGAGACGGAACTGCAAACCGATAGAGAACTGTGGAACATCGCAAACAGAGCCCAAAGAAAACAGGCGGATTTGCCGCTATGGTACACAGGCTTTCCCTTATTTGTGATTGTTTGTAGGTTCGCAGGATTTGCAATTTTGGCCGCTTGGTTGGCGTGGGGCATAATACCGGCGGGCTGGCGATATGTGAACCGGGCGGGGTGGATTGAGCATACCCAAATCACCACGGTCTACATGGATGGAAATTGGCTCACCGGGGAATACCGAACATGCGAAACACCGGGCAACGTCAGCTTTCTCAGTTGTCCAAAAGCAGGGGATGATCCCGAGACAATCACGCCAAATCCGAAGTGCATTTACTGCGATGCTAATGCAAGATCATTTTCGGTTGGCTTCTATGGCGACATAACTGGAAAGCCCGAGGATACCTCGCACTGGCAGTGCAAGCGAGAGACTGATTCCATCACCTGCCGTGCTGTTCAATAAGGGACTATCGCGCAATCGCCCTCTGCCGCAGCCGCACTCTCGATGCTCTTCTCAACTCTTAGGGGCCAGAACCTTCCCATCCACTTGCTTTAGAACCTCCGTAATCAATTCAGTGACCCGCTCTG
This sequence comes from Acidobacteriota bacterium, assembly GCA_021781495.1. Taxonomy (GTDB): domain Bacteria; phylum Acidobacteriota; class Terriglobia; order Terriglobales; family Acidobacteriaceae; genus Telmatobacter. Next base: position 30,979 of record JAJXWS010000041.1, read on the forward strand.
CCTGTTCCGTGTCCGGGCAACTCACCGTCACGCCGGACTCCCGGACCCGCCTGTATGCCCACTTCCCATTCCACTTTGTCCATACTTCCGGCTGGAAGCGAATCCGCACGCGGCGGCCTAGAGTTTCGCATGTATTCATTACAGCCCGATTCACTGCCCGGTTATGCTCTTGCACCTCGCCAACTTCGACGGCAATCGGCGCGGTTGTATCCTCACGCAAAAACGGGTGCTTACGGGCGCGAACTGCGGGCGTGGATGAGTCTTGCATACATCGACAGCATACTTCTGAATTTGCGCGTGAACAACATCTTTGACCCCTACATGCGCTTACGATCTTACCCAGAGGTGGCGATAGTGGCATCTACTCTCGTGGAACGCGAAAGACAATCACTCAAGAATTTTCGAGCCTCACAGGAATACGGGGGTATGTTAGGGGTTTCGTGGACGCCATTAGCCCGGAGCAGGTCGCTATGGATACCATAGCCAAATCGGAAAATTGGCATTTTGTCCGCTGGCGGCAAAAAGGCGATACTTCCTGCGCGGATCGCCATCCCGGACAAGTTGAGACGTGTTCTAGGGTCGGGATTTGCTTAGAAGTTGGCTGTTCAGGCCGCCATCCGAGATCTTGAATAAATCAGCCGCCTTCTAGATGTAATTTTCTGCTGGAAAATTTTGCGCGCGGCTTGCCGCTGCAATCGCACCCCCACCTTCGTTTTTAGGCCGGAGGTGGGCGTATTGATCTTGGTAACGTTTTAGTGACTAAACGGGGAAAGGCATTCCTTTCGGCCAGAAGCCACTGTAGCGGATACTGTAGCGGGTACCGGCCTAAATGGGCTTAGACCGGCTTAGATGCCAATTCCGTAAGCCATTGAAAATCTACGGGCATGCAAGCGCATTGAATTCGCGCTAATATGCCCCGTCTAAGATTATGAGTCCCCTGCTCTAACCGTTGAGCTACAGGCCCGCTTTTTCAGTATCT
>JAJXWS010000042.1 GCA_021781495.1 Acidobacteriota bacterium
GAACAGAACCTGGGGCAGGATTCCGGGCCGGGCTTTGGGCAAATCCTTACGGGAACTTTATACGCCCGGCCTTACCCTCATGGGTTACACGCTCAATTTTGCTGTATCCTTGACGTCCATTCCCCTGGCGGCCGGAGTTATTCGGCCATCAGCCAACCCGAGCAGACAGCGGCAGGCTTTATGCGCCGGTCGTTTGTTTTCCCGGTCCCTTGTCCGGTGCTCGCGTCGATCTTCTTTTAAGAGCGGAGTTTCCCAATGTGCAGTCGCAGTATCACGAAGTTGCTAGTCCCTGCAGTTTTTTTGTTTCCCACCCTGGCCCTGGCCCAGACTCCTGCATCCGCCCCCGCCACACAAGCCCAGATAGCCGCCCTGCAGCAGGCGGTGCAGAGTGCCCAGTCCAACGCGGATAACGCCTGGATGCTGGTCTCTGCCGCACTGGTGCTGTTAATGACCGGCCCGGGGCTGGCGCTTTTCTATGGCGGCCTGGTACGGCGCAAGAACATTCTGGGCACCATGATGCAGAGCTTTGCCATGATGGGGCTGGTGACGATTCTGTGGGCCGTGGTGGGTTACTCGCTGGCCTTCGGCCACGGCAACGCGTTCATCGGCGGCTTTGAGCACCTGTTTCTGCGCGGAGTGGGGCTGGCTCCAAACGCCGACTATGCCGCCACAATTCCGGAGCAGACCTACATGGTCTATCAGCTCATGTTCGCCATCATCACCCCGGCGCTTATCACCGGCGCCTTTGCCGAGCGCATGAAGTTCAGCGCCATGGCGGTGTTTCTGTCGCTGTGGTCGCTGCTGGTCTACAGCCCCATGGCGCACATGGTGTGGGGCGTGGGCGGCCTGCTGAACGCGAACGGCGGGCACATCCCCAGCCTGGACTTTGCCGGCGGCACGGTGGTGCACGTCACCTCGGGTGTCTCGGCGCTGGTCACGGCCATCTATCTGGGCAAGCGCATCGGATATCCGCACACGCTGATGCCGCCGCACTCCATGGTGCTGAGCTTTATCGGCGCGTGCCTGCTGTGGGTGGGCTGGTTCGGCTTTAATGCGGGCAGCGCGCTGGGTTCCGGCTCGCTGGCCACCAGCGCGTTTGTAAACACGCACTTTGCCGCGGCATCAGCGGCGCTGGGCTGGACGATTATTGAGTGGATCCACAACGGCAAGCCCACGGCGCTGGGCGCCATCTCCGGCGCGGTGGCAGGCCTGGTGGCGATTACGCCGGCCTCGGGTTACGTGCAGCCGTTTGCCGCGCTGGCCATTGGCCTGATCGGCGGCGCCTTCTGCTCGCTGATGGTCTTCAAGGTGAAGACGTGGTTCGGTTATGACGACTCGCTGGACGCCTTTGGCGTGCACGGCGCGGGCGGAACGCTGGGCGCCATCCTCACCGGCCTGTTTGCCACCAGCGCCATCAACGCCGCTTTCGGCAAGGGCGTGGCCACCGGCGTGGTCGACGGCCACTGGGGCCAGCTGCTGAACCAGGCGGCGGGCGTGGCGATTGCCTGGGTGCTGTCGATTGTCGGCACGCTTATCCTGCTGTTTGTGGTGGATCGCGTGATGGGACTGCGCCTCTCGCCGGAAGATGAAGCGGCCGGCATGGATCTGTCGCAGCATGGTGAAGAAGGGTACGACCTGGTTTCGTAACCGGGTATCACGAATTCCTCAGGCCGGGCGAGGCGCAAAGCCATCCGGCCTGATACGCTGACAAGCGAGGCACTTGCGTATGCTCAAAATTGAAGCGATTCTCCAGCCCTCCAAGCTGGATGCTGTGAAGGATGCGCTGCTGGAAGCAGGCATTGAAGGCATGACGATTCTTGAGGCCCGCGGCCACGGCCGCCAGAAGGGCCACACGGAGTTCTATCGCGGCCGCGAGTACACGGTCGACCTTCTCCCCAAGGTCAAGATTGAGATGGTGGTGACAGACGATCTGAAGGAGAAGGCCATCCAGGCCATCATCAGTTCCGCACGCACAGGCCGCATCGGCGACGGCAAGATCTTCGTCAGCCGCATTGACGAGGCCATCCGCATCCGCAATGACGAGCGCGGCGAAACAGCGCTGTAAGCTGCTCGCGCGCACATTCTGTACCACATCGTGAGGCCGGCAGGATTCCGGCCTCGCTTTGCATCCGGGAGTATGCTGAAAGCAAGAGCACGCCACGCAACTCTCAATGACATGCAAGAGTACGGTTCACCCCGGAGCCGGATCCTTCCGGTACGCCAGCGGTTCAACGTTTAGTATTCTGTAAACACACTCAATTGCAACGGCAAACCACACATTGCTCATGACTCCAGTCGCATTCGCGGTTGACGATCTACGGGAGCAGTATCTGCGGGAGATGGCGCTTGTGCGCCAGACCTGCGAGCGCACCGGGGATGGCACGGCAGCCATTCGCCGCAGATCGGCCGTGGTGGATCGGATCCTGATTGAGATGTGGCGGCGGGCCTTCCAGGGCATGCCCGCGCAGAACATTGCGCTGCTGGCGCTGGGCGGCTACGGACGCAAAGACCTCTTCCCCTACTCCGACATCGACGTGCTGTTTGTCTTTGCCGATGACAAGACCGAGGCGCAGTGCCGGGAGGCGGTTCGCACCATCGTCCAGGCCATGTGGGACATTGGCCTGCGCGCCAGTCCCGCCTCGCGCACGGTGAAGGAAGCCGGACGCTTTGACCCCGACAATCTTGAGTTCACACTGGCCACGCTGGACCGGCGCTTTCTCGCCGGCAGCTTTCCCCTGTATCAGCATCTGCACCAGAACGTGTTTCCGGGCCTGGTGCTGAGCGAGTGGAACACGATTACGCAAAAGCTGGGCGAGATTGCCCGCGCCCGCCACGAGAAGTACGGCAACACCATTTTCCACCTGGAACCGAATCTGAAAGATTGCCCCGGCGGCCTGCGCGACTATCACCTCGCCGTGTGGTTTGCGCTGCTCTTCCACTTGAAGGAGACCAAGGAGTGGCCGCGGCAGCGCGGCGGAGTCTTCCAGAGCGCGCGCGGAGACGCCGAAGCCGCATTTGATTTTCTGGCCGCGGCACGCTGCTTTCTGCACTTCCGCCACGGGCGCGACAACAACACGCTCGACTGGCAGTCGCAGGATGAAGCCGCTGCCAACTCCATTGGGCTGGAGACGCGCGGAACAGCCGACCCCGCCTACTGGATGCGCACCTACTATCGCCATGCGCGCGTTATCTATCGCCGCGCGGCGCTGCTGATGGAGCATCTGCCCGCGCCGGTCAGCTTCTACCGCCAGTTCCGTCGGCGCCGCACGCCGATTGCGGGCACCGATTTTGTGCTGGACCAGGGACGCATCGACATCCTGCCCGGAGCGCAGTTCAGTGATACGGCCGCCATTCTGCGCATCTTTTCGCTGATGGCCACGCACGGCTACGCGCTGTCGCAGGCCGCGGAAGACCGCATTACCGATGCCCTGCCCGCGCTGGCCATTCACATCCCGGAAGGGCCTTATCTGTGGAACGCCTTGCGCGAGGTGCTGCTGGGACCGCACGCCGCACATGCCCTGCGCACCATGCACGCGCTGGGCGTGCTGGAGATGCTGCTGCCGGAGTTCCACGGTATTGACGCGCTGGTGATTCGCGACAGCTATCACCGCTACACCGTGGATGAGCACACATTCCTGACCATCGACAACGTGCACGGCCTGCGCCAGCCCACGCAGGACTATGAGCACCGGCTGGCGCAACTGCTGCCGGAGATTGACCGCCTTGATCTCTTCCTCTTGTCGCTGCTGCTGCATGACACGGGCAAGGGCCGCCGCACCGGCGAGCACACCGGCCAGAGCGTGGAGCTGGCCGACAGTTTTCTGGCCCGGCTGGACTTCGACGCCGAGGAACGCGAGACCGTCATCAAGCTGATCCGCTCGCATCTTGAGATGTCGAATGCGCTCAGGCGCGACATCTTTGACCCGGAGAATGTGCGCGCCTTTGCCGACAAGATCGGCAGCCCCATGCTGCTGAAGATGCTCACGCTGATGACTTACGCGGACATCAAGGCTGTGAATCCTGAGGCGCTGACGCCGTGGAAGGCTGAGAATCTGTGGCAGCTCTACATGGCCACGGCCAACTTCATGGACCGCAGCGTGGACGCGGTGCGCTATCACTCCGCGATTGATCCCACGCTGCTCAACCGTATTCGTTCCATGGTCCCGGTGGGGCAGTACGATGCGTTGAAGCAGTTCCTGGAGGGGCTGCCGCAACGCTATCTGCAAACGCGTCTTCCGGAGCACATCCGCAACCACTTTCTGCTGGCGAACAATCTTGAGAACGATCCGGTACAGCTGGATCTCCGCCCCTATCGCCAGCTGTTTGACCTGACGGTGATTGCGCGCGACCGCAGTTGCCTGTTTGCCGATGTGGCAGGCGTGCTGGCCGCCTGGGGCATGAACATTGTGAAGGCCGGCGCCTTCTCCAACGATGCCGGCGTGGTGGTGGACAGCTTCCAGTTCAGCGACGTCTTCCGCACCATCGAGCTGAATCCCGGCGAGAAGGACCGCTTCCTGTCCAATCTGCATGATGTGCTGGCGCAGCGCGTTCCCGTGGAGCAGATGCTGGAAGCGCGCAGTCACCTGAACAACGCCAGCAACATGAAGGTGGAGGTGGCGACGCGTCTGCAGTTTGACGCCGAGTCCAGCACTCACTCCACGCTGCTGCAGGTGGTGGCGCAGGATGTTCCCGGCCTGCTGCGCACCATTGCGCTGGTGCTCAACAACCACCACTGCAACATTGAGGTTGCGCTGATTGACACCGAAGGCGAGATGGCCATCGACGTCTTTTACCTGACCCACCAGGGCGCCAAGCTTTCGCGGGAGATGCAACAGACGCTGGCCGCCGACCTGGGCGCCGCCATTGAGACCATGCGCGCGCCGGCCAACGCCTGAGCGCTCGCGGGCTATTAGAATAAGGGATACTCCAACCCCCTGAGGACTCCCATGGCCGCATTGATTGACGCCATCGACGTAAAGCGCAAGATGTACTTCGAGTTTGAAAACACACCTTTCTACTGCATGGACGTAGAGGTTTCCACGCCGACCGCGCGCGGCGGCCAGACTCTGGTGCGCCTGAAGATGCGCAACCTGCTTACTCGCGCCGTCTTCGACAAGACCTTCAAGGCCGGCGAAAAGTTCAAGGAGCCGGACCTGGAAACGGTGGAAGCATCGTATCTCTACTCCGATGCGGACGGCTCGTACTTCCTCGACCAGGAGACGTTTGAGACCGTTCCGCTGAGCAACGACAAGCTGGGCGACGCGCTCGAGTTTCTGGTGGAGGGCGCCATCGTCAAGCTCGACAAGTTCAACGGCAACCCCATCGGCGTGCAACTGCCGGAGAAGGTGGAACTGACCGTGGAGTACACCGAGCCGGGCGTGCGCGGCGACACCGCCGCAGGCGCGGTGACCAAGCCCGCGCGGCTGGAAACAGGCCTGGAAATCCGCGTTCCCTTCTTTGTGAAGGAAGGCGAAAAGATCAAGGTGAACACCGAAACCCGCGAGTTCGCCGGACGCGTATAGCACGCGCACCGCATGCGCCGCTGCAGTTCAGCGGCGGCGCGGCGAGCCCTTCTGCTGCGGCTCCGATGCTTGCCTCTTGCGCTCCTGTGCGCGCTGGCCGGCCACAAACACCACCAGTCCGAAGGCCGTGATGGCCAGCCCCCACCACAGATTCACGTTCATGCCCAGGCTCTTGGTATAGAGCACGGCATTGTCGCTGGTGGTGGCTCCGTAGGCCGTAATCAGGAAGCCGCTGAGCGAGAACATCCATCCAATGGGAATGCGCAGATCGGGATTCATGGTGTGCGGCCTCCTCTCAGGCAAAGACGATATTGAGCGCAAGCGCGGCAAGCAGAATCAATGCGGCCAGCGTCTGCGGGCGTTTCCACCACGGCCGTGACGCTGTCGAAGCCTGCGGCGTGAGCGAGTAAACCAGCCCGGCCAGCTCCTGCGCGGCGCGCGGCGCTGTCAGCAGGCTGACCAGCGCGGCAACCACCAGCGCAACGGAGCAGGCCGCGATGCCTCCGTACAGCCCCAGCGCCAGATCGCCGGAGTAGTGCAACATGGGGTCGATCCAGCCGCCATGCACGCCGCTGCCGGCGCCCGCGGGCAGCGCGATGCCATGATGCAGCACGGCCACGACGGCCCCGGCCAGCACGCCGGCAAAGGCGCCGTGCGCGGTGGCGCGCTTCCAGAAGACGCCCAGCAGCAGCACCGCCAGCACCGGCGCATTCACCACGGCAAAGGCGAGCAGCAGCACCGCCAGCACGCTGTGCAAGTGCGCAATGGCAAAGGCCGCGGCCACGCTCAGCAGGACTCCGGCAACCGTGGCCAGGCGACCCACCAGCAGGTAATGCTTGTCTGACTCACCTTTCCGCACATGCGCTTCATACAAGTCGCAGGTGAAGACGGTGTTGAAGGCCGCGAGATTGCCCGCCAGTCCGCTGAGAAAGCCCGCAAGCAGCGCGGCGATGCCCAGTCCGAGCAGTGCGGTGGGAAAGTAATGCCCCATCAGGCTGGGCATGGCCAGCGCGTAGTCCAGTTGCGCATGGCCTGCGGCGTCGTACTGCACCTGCCCGCTGGCCGGGTCCACCCTTGCGGGGACAAGGCCCGTGCCCGCCTCCACCTGCTTGGGAACGACCGTGGTGTCGTGATAGATGGCGCCGTTCTGCTCGCGCACCTGCATGCTGGTGCGCGGCGTCGGCAGCCCGATGGCGATGAGGCCGGGCAACACCACGAGCAGCGGCAACAGCATGCGCGGAATCGCGGCAATCATCGGCGCGCGCTGCGCGGACTCAGCGCTTTCCGCGGCCATGGCCGTCTGCATCACGCGAAAGTCCGCGCACCAGTAGCCCGCGCCCAACACAAGGCCAACGCCCAGCACAAGGCTGACGGCATCAAGGCCCATGGCGTTGCCGCCGTGCAGAATTCCGCTCCACAGGTGCATGTGCGCCGCGGGCACAGCGGCCTTCAGTCCGGCCCATCCGCCAATGTTCACCAGGCCCAGATACACCAGCGGCAGCAGCGCCGCCACCAGCAGCAGAAATTGCAGCACCTGGTTATACACGGCGGCCGCCAGTCCGCCCAGCAGCACATACGCCAGCACAACCACCGCCAGCAGCACGATGGAGAAGAGGAAGGTCTGCCGCATGGGCCAGCCAAGCACGAAGAAGAGGCCGTCAAAGACGCCCAGCGCCTGAAGCACGCGCCCCGCCACCGCCAGCAGCACTCCGCTGGTGACGATGGCCGATGCGGCCAGCAGCGCGGCATGCAGCGTGCGCGTTCTGCCATCAAAGCGCAGGCGCAGGTAGTCCGGCACAGAGCGCGCGCCGGAGCCGTGGAAGACGGGCGCCAGATACAACCCCGCAAACAGCATGGCGGGGACCGCTCCCAGGAGGTAGAACTGCGCGGCCTGCAGTCCGTAATGCGCGCCCCACGCGCCCATCGCAATCACCTCGGGCGCGCCAACGCCCAGGCTCACAAAGGCCAGTCCGCTGACCCATGCGGGCAGCGAGCACCCGGCCTGAAGAAAATCGCGGCTGGTCCGGATGGATTTGCGAAGGGAAAGGCCGGTGCCCAGGGCAACGCCCAGAAAAAGCAGAAGAATAGCCCAATCAAAGACTGTCGGATTCAGCACAAAGGCTCCTGAATTCCAGTACGCACTTCATCCAATGTACGCAGGGCTGCCGCTGCGCGTCCAGACAGCACGAGCGCCCGCGCCGCACGCGCGAAAACGGAGCGCCGCAAACAGAAGGGCTCCCCGGCACGCGCCGGAGAGCCCGTGGAACCCTTGCGCCGCGACCTATGCGGCGATGGCTTCTCCGCGCGAGGGCTTGTGCCCGGACAGTCCGTAGTAGGCCACGAAGATGTAGCCGACGATGGGCAGTACAAACGCGTACTGAATGCCCACGCGATCCGCCATCATGCCAAAGACCACCGGGATCACCGCACCGCCCACGTTGCCGATGGTGATGACGCCGGAGCCCTTGCTGGTCAGCGGTCCCAGTTCCGCAATGCCCAGCGCGAAGATGGTGGGATACATCTGCGAGTTCGCCAGTCCGCACAGCACCAACGCGCCCACGGCCACCTGTCCGCTGGTGAACATGGCCACCACCAGCATGAGGACGCCGAAGATGCCCAGGGCCACCAGCATCTTGTCCGCCTTGATCCACTTCATCAGGAAGCTGCCCAGGAAGCGGCCTACCATGATGCCGATGTAGTAGAGCAGCACCATCAGCCCGGCAGTCTCCACGTTGCTGATGCCCTGCTGCTGGCAGAAGCGGATGCCGATGGCGGCCAGCGAGATCTCAACGCCCACGTAGAAGAAGATGCCCACCATGCCCAGCACGGTGTGGGAGTAGGTCCAGATGTTGCGGGTCAGCAGCGCATCGCCCTCCTTTGCAGGGCGAAAGGCCTGCGTGGAGACGATGGCGGGCAGGTGCATGAACATGACCGCGAAGGCCAGCACCAGCAGCGCGGCGGCGATGAGGATGTACGGGCCCTGCAGCATGTGCGCCTCCGTGGCAGCCGAGGCCGACTTGCCGGAGTGCACCAGGATGAACGTGGCCGCAACCCACGGCGCCAGCGCGGAGGCGCCCGAGTTGAAGGCCTGCGCCAGGTTCAGTCGCGCCGCAGCGCTGTGCTCCGGGCCGAGGATCGAGACATACGGATTGGCCGAGGTCTGCAGCGCGCACACGCCGGTGGCCAGCACAAAGATGGCCGTGAGCGTGAGCGGGAAGCTGACCATGTTGGCCGCGGGAATGAACATCAGCGCGCCCACCACCATGATGAACAGCGAGATGACCATGGTGCGCTTGTAGCCCACCAGCTCAATCAGCTTGCCGCTGGGCACTGAGAACACCAGGTACGCCAGAAACCATGCGGCAGTGGCCAGCATGGCCGGCCCGTGCGAGAGCTTGAAGACCTCCTCCAGCTTGGCCACCAGCTGGTTGTTCAGGCTGGTGAGAAACCCGAAGATGCCAAAGAGAACGGCGACCGTGATAAACGGGCCGGTGTAGTTGGGCGTGCTCTCCGCCGCAGCGGGTGTGGATCGTGTCACCATCCGAAGACTTCCCTTTCTTGACTGGTTCAAAGAACGACTGGCCTGCACTGCCGGCCGGTGCTTCGGGCATCCCGCAGGCTCCCGGAGTGATGCGGGCGGGAACCGTGGAGGCGGAAGACTGGCCGGAAAAGTACAGCAACCACTCTACGCATGGGAGGGAAGCTGCGTCCAGCGAAAATTGAAAAGGTTTTCAATTCCGCGCGCAGCCCCCGCCACCCTCCGGCAGTTTACACTGGACTTGCATGATTCCCACCCTGGCCTGGACCCCTGAGGGCGTCCGCTTCATCGATCAGACCAAGCTTCCGCTTGAAGAGAGCTATGTGCTCGCCTCCACGTACGAACAGGTGGCCGACGTTATCGTCACCATGGTGGTCCGTGGCGCACCGGCCATCGGCGTCTCCGCCGCCTACGGCGTGGCGCTGGGCGCGCTGCGCAGCACCGCCGCCACCGCGCAGGAATTCGCGCCGGAGTTCGACAAGGTGTGTACCCGGCTGGCCGGAACCCGCCCCACCGCCGTCAACCTCTTCTGGGCCATTGACCGCATGAAGCGCCTCTTCGCAGATCTGCTGGCGGCGGGCGCCTCCATGGAGCAGGTCCGGGACCGGTTCCTGGCCGAGGCCCACGCCATGTACGACGAGGACATCGCGGCCTGCAAGACCATGGGCGCCTTTGGCGGCGCGCTGCTGCCCGCCGAGGGCGGCGTGCTGACCCACTGCAATGCCGGCGCACTGGCCACCTGCGGCTACGGAACCGCTCTGGGCGTGATTCGCGCAGCCTGCGAGCAGGGCAAGAAGATCCGCGTCTACGCCGACGAGACCCGCCCCTTCCTGCAGGGCGCGCGCCTTACCGCGTGGGAGCTGATGGAAGACGGCATCGACACCACCGTCATCTGCGACAACATGGCCGCCAGCCTGATGCGCGCCGGCCGCATCCAGGCCGTGGTCGTGGGCGCGGACCGCATCGCGGCCAACGGCGACTTCGCCAACAAGATTGGCACCTACAACGTGGCCATCCTGGCCCGGGAGCACGGAATTCCCTTCTACGTGGCCGCGCCGTGGTCCACCATCGACACGGCGACGCCCACCGGCGACGCCATCCCCATCGAAGAGCGCTCCCCGGTGGAGGTGACGCATCATGGCGGCAAGCAGCTCACGCCCAACGGCGTGGGCATCTGCAACCCCGCGTTTGACGTGACCCCGGCCCGCTACGTGACGGCCATCATCACCGAGCGCGGCGTGCTGCGCGCGCCGTATCCCGAGTCCCTGAAGGCCATGGCGGAAGCGGCAGGCTAACCGCATTCGCCTTGCGCCACGCACGTTCCAGCAGCCGCCGCTCTTGAGTGGCGGCTCTGTTTTTCTGCGGTCGCGCCCGGCCCCGTTAGGCCGCAGGCCGCCGAAGCCTCTACAGTGGTAGCAGCCGTGCTTCCCCGCTCGTCCATCTTCCGCCTGCGGAAGCGATCTCTGCTGCGCGCCATCGTGCTGTCTCTCAGCGCGTTTGCCGTGAGTTTGCGCCTGGCCGGGTTTCCGTACATTCAGAACCTGCACGGCTCCCGCTGGCAGCTTGCCACGCTGGTCGTGGCCTGTTGGGGACTGGGCGAAACCATACGCTGCCTGGGGCAGCGGTGGAACCTGTACCATGCCGGCATTCTGCTGCTCATCTACACCAACCTGATGATCCTGACGATGATCGGATTCCTCATCGTCTACCCATAGCGACCCCCGCGCTCCGGGAAGAACGCCGCGTGAAAATCCAGAGTGGATTGAACTTACCGGTACAATTTTCGACATTTGCCGTGTAGCATGGGCAGAACGTTCGCCGTTCCGTGCCGTTGCCGGGCTGTCGTTGCCCTTCGGTGCGGTCGAAAATCCTTGTACTGGAGGAATTTATGCTGAAAGGCTTTCGGGACTTTATCCTTCGCGGAAACGTAGTCGACCTGGCCGTGGCGGTCATTCTGGGCGCGGCCTTCAACGCCATCGTGGGCTCGCTGGTCGGCGACGTGCTCAACCCGCTGATCGCCGCGACTATCGGCAAGCCGGACTTCAGCGGCGTGATTCTGCATGTGGGCGGCGGCCAGATCAAGGTCGGCAACTTCCTCAATGCAGTGGTCTCGTTCCTCATCGTGGCCGGCGTCGTTTACTTCGCCATCGTGACACCGATGAACGCCCTGATGGCCCGCATGAAGAAGCCGGAAGCCGCTGCGGCTCCCACCACCAAGACCTGCCCCGAGTGCCTCAGCGACATTCCGCTGGCCGCCAGGCGCTGCGCCCACTGCGCCCAGCCCGTGGCGTAGACACGCTCTGAAGGCAAACCCCGGGCCCTTGTGATGTAAGCTGTGGCTTAACTGCGCAGTGCCGTCTTCCGGCCGCGCGCCGGCCGGCAGCGTCTTATCTTACGCTCGCGTTCGTCACCGCTCGCGTCCAAGGGCCTTGTTCATGCTGATCCGCAGATCCTCCGCTCTCGTTCTGTTCCTTGCCTTGTTTGCCACCCGGCAGCCGGTGCCGTCCGCCGCGCAGTCCGCTCCGCCCGCAGCCTTCGGCTACAGCGACTTCAGCCAGGAAGCCGCCACGGAGCAGCGCTTCCTGGCCGTGCCCAGCGCCAGGCTGGCCGGCGAGGCCCTGAAGACGCTGACCGCCGAGCCCCACATGGCCGCCACGCCCGAGGACCACAAGACCGCGCTCTACGTGGCGCAGAAGTTCCGCGCCGCCGGGCTGGAGACGGAGATCGTTCCCTACCGCGTGCTGCTGAACTGGCCCAACGTGGTGCGCGTGGACGCCCACGACGACGCCGGCCGCCTGCTGATGACCGGACCCACGCGCGAGCATGTCCAGGGCGATCCCTACCAGAACGATCCCCGCGTGGTGATGCCCTTCCACGGCTCCTCGGGCTCCGGCGACGTCACCGGCAGCGTGGTCTACGCCAACTATGGCCGCATCGAGGACTTCAACCAGCTTGCGGCGCTGCACATCGACCTGCACGGCAAGATCGTCCTCGTCCGCTATGGCGCCATCTTTCGCGGGGTCAAGGTCTACCTGGCCGAGCAGCGCGGCGCCGCCGGCGTGCTCATCTACTCTGATCCGCAGGACGACGGCTACTTCAAGGGTGATGCCTATCCCCTTGGTCCGTGGCGCCCTGCCACCGGCGTACAGCGCGGCTCCGTGCAATACCTGTTTAAGTATCCCGGCGACCCGGAGACACCGGGCACCGCCTCCACGCTGGATCTGCCCGCAAGCCGTCGCGTCTCGCCGGACGGCAACCAGCCGCACATCCCCTCCATCCCCATCAGCTATCAGGACGCCTCGCCGATTCTGCAGGCGCTCAAGGGGCCGGGCGTGCCCAACGGCTGGCAGGGCGCGCTGCCCTTCCGCTATCACCTGGGCGGCAGCGGCGCGCGCGCGCACCTGGTCTCGCAGCAGGACTATCAGCGGCGCGTCATCTGGGACGTGATCGGCAAAATCAAGGGGTCGGAGTTCCCCGACGAATGGGTCATCGCCGGCAACCATCGCGATGCCTGGGTGTACGGTGCGGTGGATCCCAACAGCGGCACCGCCGCCATGCTGGAGGCCGTGCACGGCGTGGGCGCGCTCCTGCACGAGGGCTGGAGGCCGCGGCGTACCCTGCTCTTCTGCAGTTGGGACGCGGAAGAGGAAGGACTCATCGGCTCCACGGAATGGGTGGAGCAGCACGCCGATGCCATGAGTCATGCCGTTGCCTACTTCAACACTGACGTGGGCGTCGCCGGCCCGGAGTTTACCGCCTCCGCCGTGCCCTCGCTCAAGCAGTTTGTCCGCGAGATCGCGCAGTCCGTCCCCAGCCCGCTGGGCGGCACGGTCTATCAGGAGTGGCGGCTGAAGCAGGCCGCAAGCGAGCATCGCGCCTCCAATGCCCCGCCGCAGCCCGGCGAAGAGGTGCGCGTCAACGACCTCGGCTCCGGCTCGGACTTCACGCCCTTCCTGCAGCACGCGGGCGTGCCCTCCACGGATGTGGGCTCGGAGGGCCCCTACGGCGTGTACCACTCCACCTTTGACGACTACGCCTGGTTCACCCAGAACGCTGATCCGCACTTCGTCTATCTGCAGCAGATGGCGCGCGTCTTCGGGCTGGAGGCCATCCGCATGGCCGATGCCGACGTGCTGCCGTTTGACTACACGGCCTACGCCCGCGAGATCGACTCCTACCTGGACGCCGCCCGGGAGAAGGCCGCCGGCGCGGGCATCAACTCACTGAACTTTGCCCCGGCCAGGGCTGCGGACGCCCGGTTTGCCGCCGCCGCAGCCCGCGTGCACGCTCTGCAAGCCCGGCCAGGCGCCGATGCCGCCAGCCTGAACCAGACCCTGCGCAACGTGGAGACGGCGCTGCTGGCTCCTGCCGGGCTGCCCAACCGCCCCTGGTACAAACACACCATCTACGCCCCCGGTGAGTACACCGGCTACGCGGCCGTGGTCATCCCCGGGGTCAACGAAGCCATCGATGCCGGCAATGCCGGCCTGGCCGCCCAGCAGCTCACCGTGCTCGCCGAAGCGCTGGACCGCGCCGCGCAAACCCTTGAATCGGCTCACTGACCCGCGCCGGGGTGGGCCGGGGTGGGCCGTTCCGGGCGAGCGGCGCACCCTGTCCGCAGTGTGATTTGCATCACACATCATGCGTCCGGTGGTTGACCCGTCCCCCGTCCCCTCGTATCGTTAAAGTTGCATATGAAGATATCCGCCAACTCGCTTCGGATCGGCATCGCGGCTGCCATTATTGTGGGCACCATCGGCTGGCTCGCCATCTCCGGGGCCGAGTCCAGCAAGAGCTATTACGTCACCATCGCAGAGCTGGGCAACATGGGCTCCAAGGCCTACAAGACCAACCTGCGCGTGGAAGGTTTCGTGAAGCCCGGCTCGATTGAGCAGAACGGAACCCACGTGACGTTTGTGCTGAACGAGTTTGAAAGCCACTCCGACAAGGCCGCCTCCAGCCGCTCGCTGCGCGTCACCTACCAGGGCTCTGAGCCGCCTCCGGACACCTTCAAGGACGACGCACAGGCTCTGGCGATGGGCACCTACGGCAAGGATGGCGTCTTCCACGCCACCGAGCTGCAGGCCAAGTGCGCCAGCAAGTACGCGCCCTCGCAGCCCGGCGCCGCGCCCGCCAAGCCGGCGGCCAACTCCAGCGCCGCCGCGGAGACGTCGTCTGTGAAGACAACCGCCCCGGCCACGGCCAACTGATCGAATGACCCCGCCCGCACCGGAGGCCGCCCGCGCCAACCACTCCGCGCGGCTTGAAACCGTCTCCAAGCTCTTTGGCTCGTTTGCAGCACTGCGCCAGGTCTCCGTCGATCTGGAGCCGGGGCGCTGCTACGTGCTTATCGGCGAAAACGGCGCGGGCAAGTCCACGCTGCTGCGCATTCTGGCGGGCCTGTTGCGTCCCAGCCACGGCCACGTCCGCGTCTTCGGCGACCAGCAGCCGCACCAGGTGCGGGAGCGCATCGGCTACATGAGCCATGCGCCCATGCTGTATGACGAGCTGACCGCGCAGGAGAACCTGCGCTACTTCGCCGCCCTGTATCCCGGCCGCGAGTGCCTGTCGCCGGTGGAGGTGCTGCGCCAGGTGGGGCTGGACCCCGAGCTGAGCCGCCCGCTCGGCCAGTACTCGCAGGGCATGCGCCAGCGCACCTCGCTGGCCCGCGTGCTGATGCCCGTGCCGGAGCTGCTGCTGCTCGATGAGCCCTTCTCGAACATGGACGTGGAGAGCGCGCACCAGATGGTGGAGCTGCTCGCCCGCTTCCGCCAGGGCAACCGCACC
The DNA here is from genome assembly GCA_021781495.1 of Acidobacteriota bacterium. Classification (GTDB taxonomy): domain Bacteria; phylum Acidobacteriota; class Terriglobia; order Terriglobales; family Acidobacteriaceae; genus Telmatobacter. The sequence goes on from JAJXWS010000042.1 coordinate 14,848, forward strand.
ATCGTCATCACCACGCACCAGCGCGAGCTGGCCGCCCCCATCGCGGACTGGGTGCTGGCCCTGCACGCCGGCCGCGTGAAATCGTTTGAGCCCGGGAGCCCCACGCTATGAAGACCAACGGCGCGCGCTTTCTGGAGAGCCTGAACATCCCCTTCGAGCTTCGCGAGTACGAGGTGGACCCCGAAGATCTTTCCGCCATCACCGTGGCGCGCAAGATCGGCATGCCGCCCGAGCAGGTCTTCAAGACGCTGCTCACCACCGGAGGCCCGGGCGTACACGTCTTCGCCGTGATTCCCGGCGACGCCGAGCTGGACTTCAAGAAGCTGGCCCGCGCCGCCGGCCTGCGCAAGGCCGAGATGGTCTCCCTCAAGGACGTGCAGCCGCTCACCGGCTACATTCGCGGCGGCGTCACCGTCTTCGGCGCAAAGAAGTCGTTCCCTGTTTTCGTGGATGAGACCGTGATCCTGTTCGACAAGATCAGCGTATCCGCCGGAACGCGCGGCACCCAGCTGATCCTCAGCCCCGACGACTACCTGCGCGCGGCGCGTGCACTCGACGTGCCCGTGGAGACCGCCGACCTGACCAAGCCCGCGCCCGAGGAGCACGCCTGATGCCCCGCGCCCTGTGGACCCACCTGGTAAAGGATCTGCGCATCGAGTGGCGCTCGCTCGACGCCATCATCTCCATGCTGTTCTTCTCCGGGCTGGTAGTGGTGCTGTTCTCGATTGCATTCGACCCGCGCGGCTCCTTCTCGCAGCAGATTGCGGGCGGCGTGCTGTGCGTGGCCACCATGTTTGCTTCCGTCAGCGCGCTGAACCAGGCATGGGCGCGCGAGATTCGCCACCGCGTGCTGGACGCGCAACGCATGGTGCCCGCCGCCGGCTCTGAGCTGTTCCTGGCCAAGGTGATTGCGAACTTCCTGTTTGTCACCATTGTGCAGGTGATTCTGGCGCCGTTCTTTTTCATCTTCTATAACCTGCACGTGGCCGGAAACGGATGGCTGCTGGCGCTGGTTCTGCCGCTGGGCACCTGGGCGCTGGTGGGCAACGGCATCTTCTTCGCGGCGCTCTCCATCAGCAGCCGCAACCGCGAGTTGCTGCTATCGCTCATCCTGTTTCCCATCTTCATTCCGGCGCTGCTGGCCATGGTGCAGTCCACCACGTCCATCCTGACCGGCGACAGCGATCCCACGCTGTGGATCAAGATGCTGGCGGGCTACGACATCATCTTCACCACCGCCAGCCTGCTGCTGTTTGACGTCATCTTCCACGCGGAGTAGCCCGGTCACAGAACGATTGACGTTCATAACGGAACTCGTTATTATCGACAATGATTAAGAGCTTCAAGGACGCGAACACGCAGATGCTGTGGGAGACGGGCAAGAACCGCCGCATCCCGGCCGACATACGCATCACGGCGCTGAAGAAGCTTGCGATCCTGCACTGGGCCACAAGTCTTGCCGACCTGAAGGTGCCGGGCGGCAACCGGCTTGAAGCCTTGACCGGCAACCGCCGAGGGCAGCACAGCATCCGCATCAATGACCAGTATCGGCTTTGCTTTGTATGGCGCGACGGCGATGCGCTGGATGTGGAGATCGTGGACTACCACTAGGAGACAGCATGGACGCAATTCCCTTTGCCTTTTCCATCCATCCCGGTGAAATTCTGCTCACGGAGTTCATGGAGCCGCTGGGGCTCTCAGCCTACCGCCTGGCCAAGGAGTTGCGCATCTCTGCTCCGCGGGTGAACGATCTGGTGCGCGGCAAGCGCGGCATCACCGCCGATACGGCACTGCGCCTGGCGCGCTACTTCGGCAACTCCGCACAGTTCTGGATTGGCCTGCAGAGCGGCCATGACCTGTGGCTCGCGTCCAAAACCAAAGCCTGGAGCAAGGTAAAGCCACGCCAGCAGGCTGCCTGAACCCGCCCTGGGCGCGCGCATCCGGCATCTCTTTCCTCCATTGTGCCGATTCCGCAATCCATTGCAGACTCCGGGACAACCCGCATCGTAAACTGGTACTGTTCGTTCAGGGTTTCCGCATGAAAAAGCTCGCCATCGGTTTTTACGCCGCCGTCACCATCGCGCTGATGATCTGGGGCTTCTACCAGGCCATCTACGTCGCTCCGGATGAGCAGACAATGCACGAGGTGCAGCGCATCTTCTACTACCACGTGCCCTCGGCCATGGTGGCCTTCCTGTTCTTCGCCATCAGCCTTGCCGGCTCCATCGGGTTTCTGTCGTTCCGCGGCAGCCGGCCGGAGTGGGCGCAGATTGCCGACGCTTGGGCGCTGGCCGGCGCCGAGGTCGGCGTCGTCTTCTGTACCGTGGTGCTGATTACCGGCCCGCTGTGGGGACGCCGCGCCTGGGGCATCTGGTGGACGTGGGATGCCCGCCTGACGACGACCCTCGTGCTGTGGCTCATCTACGTCAGCTACCTGCTGCTGCGCCGCTTTGCCGCCGGGCCGCAGGTACAGACGCTGGCCGCCGTGCTGGGCATCTTCGGCGCGCTCGATGTTCCCATCGTTTACATGTCCAACCGCTGGTGGCGCACCCAGCACCCGGCGCCGGTCTTTGGCGGCGGACCCGACTCCGGCATCAAGGATCCGCGCATGCTGGCCGCCTTTGGCTGGAACGTGCTGGCGTGGATGGCCTGGGGCCTGCTGGTCCTCTTCCTGCGCTACCAGGTGGAGCGCAGGCACCAGCAGTACGCCGCAGAAGAAGCCCGCCAGGCACTCGAAAGCCACATCTGACGCCCGGGCAGCATCGGCTCCAAAACGAGGAAAAACAATGGATCCAGTCGCACATCTCGATCATGAATTTGTCGTTGCCGCCTACGTCATCACCTGGGTTCTGCAGCTGGGCTACCTGGCCTGGCTGGGCCTCAAGTGGCGCGCGGAAAAGCGCCAGGCAGAGCGACGCGCGCAGCACTCGCGGCAGGCGTAAACCGGCGGTCCCGGCCAGCCGCGGCCGGAAACAATCCCCGCCATTGTGCGCAAGATGCACTAAACTGGATGGTTTGAGAGGCCAAAGATGTTAGTCGTCATGAAGGCGCAGGCCACGCCGGAAGAAATCCAGGCGGTCTGCGACCATATCGTGCAGTTGGGCTATCGCCCGCACCCGTTGCCCGGAGCTCAGCGTACCGCCATCGGCATCACCGGCAACCAGGGCGAGGCAGACCGCGGCAATCTGGAAGAGCTCTCCGGCGTAGCGGAAGTCATTCGTGTCTCCAAGCCCTACAAGCTGGCCAGCCGCGACGTCAAGGAAGAGGACACCGTCATCCGCTTCCCCGGCACCGACGCCACCATCGGCGGGCGCAACCTTGCCATCGTCGCCGGTCCCTGCTCCATTGAGAGCCGCGAGCAGGCCTTCGCCATCGCCGAGCAGGTGGCCGCCGCCGGTGCGCAGTTCTTCCGCGGTGGCGCCTACAAGCCGCGCACCTCGCCTTACGCCTTCCAGGGCCTGGGGCTTGAGGCGCTGCGCATCATGGCCGAGATTCGCGAACGCTTCGGCCTGCGCATCGTCACCGAGGCCATCGACAACCAGACGCTGGACCTGGTGGCCGAGTGGGCCGACGTCATCCAGGTCGGCGCGCGCAACATGCAGAACTTCTCGCTGCTGAAGCATGCCGGCCGCCTGCGCAAGCCCGTGCTGCTCAAGCGCGGCATGAGCGCCACCCTCGACGAGTTCCTGATGGCCGCCGAGTACATCCTCAGCGAGGGCAACTACGAGGTCGTCCTGTGCGAGCGCGGCGTGCGCACCTTTGCCGACCACACGCGCAACACCCTCGACCTGAGCATTGTGCCCGCCGTGCAGCGGCTCAGCCACCTGCCGATATTGGTGGACCCCAGCCACGCCACCGGCAAGCGCGACAAGGTGCTGCCCATGGCCCGCGCCGCCATTGCCGCCGGCGCAGACGGCGTGCTGGTGGAGGTGCATCACCAGCCGGAAAAGGCGCTCTCCGATGGACCGCAGTCCATCTATCCCAGCCAGTTTGTCGAGATGATGAACGACATTGAAAAGATCGCTCCCGTGGTGCATCGCAAGCTGCCACGCGGCGTTCACGTTCAGTTAGCCGACGCGGACACCCATGACAGCAAGCCCCGGTAACCCTTTGTTCTCTTTGCCATCGGGCGGCGCATTCGGCCGTCTCTCCGCGGCATGCCTGCTGGCTCTCTCGCTGGCCGGCTGCCGCCCGCATGACTTTCCGCAGTATCCGCCCAACTATCGCGAATACGCCTACGTGACCAACGGCGGCAGCGGCACGGTGTCTGTGTTCGACGTGGTGAACGTGCGCCTGGATCGCGAACTGCCCGTGGGCCAGGACCCGGTGGCCGTCACCGCCAGCGCCACGCGCAATGAAGTCTACGTGGTCAACAAAGGCGCGCCGAATGGGCAGGGCTCGGTCTCCGTCATCAACGCGGAGAACAACTCCGTCGCGGCCACCATCCCGGTGCGCAAGCTGCCGCTGGCCATTGCGCTGGACCCCGATGGCGCTCTGGCCTACGTGGCCAACTCCGGCGCCAACAATATCTCCGTGGTGGACCTGAAGCAGCGGCGCGAGGTTGCCGTCATCGGCGCGGGCGAGGAGCCCGTTGCCCTGCGCCTGTCGCCGGACGGCAAGACGCTGGTCGTGGCCAACCGCAGCGGCAACTCCGTCACCCTCATCCAGACGGCAACGCGGCAGTTGCGCGCCGTGTTTGAGGGCTGCCCCAACGCCAATGATGTGGTCATCCTTCCCGACTCGTCGAAGGCCTTTGCCGCCTGCGCCGGCGGGCATCAGGTGATGGCGATTGCCCTGGCTCGACAGGGCGCGCACCCGGGCGATGCCCTGCAGCCGGCAACCGATCGGCTTGAGGCGCTGCTGGACGTGGGCCGCGGCCCGGTGCAACTTGCACTCAAGCCGGATGGCGGCGAGCTTTTCTCGCTCAACTCGCTCAGCAACTCCATCTCCGAGGTGGTCACCGGCACGGACGATGTGGGAGGCGCTTACCTGATGGGCGCCGATCCGGTGCGCGGCATCGTCTCCGCAGACAACTCCCTGCTCTATGTGGGCAACCTGCACTCGCAGGAGGTTACCGTCTACGCCATTGACGACGGCAAGCGCGAGGGCTCCATTCACGTGGGCGACGGGCCCGCAGCCCTGGCCTTCTCCGCCGCCGGGCATCTGCTGTTTGTGGTCGACGCGCACTCGGACGATGTGGCCGTGGTGCGCACCTCGTCCCGGTCGCTGTTCACCATGCTGCCCGCCGGGCGCGAGCCGAACGCCATCGCCGTAAAAGCCTTCAAGGTGCAGTAAGCCCGCATCGGAGCGCACGGCCGCGCTCCGACGCATGGGCCGTTACTTGCTCTTCTGCTCGCCGTTGCCCAGCCGCGACACGCTGAACTGCGCTCCCGCAAACAGGATCAGTCCCGTGACGTACGACCAGAACAGCAGGCCCACGGAGACATAGAACGGCCCGTAGAGCGCCTTCAAATCCAGATGCGGCAGCACCGCCACAAACAGGTACTTCGCGCCCAGCCACACAATGCCCGTCACGATTGAGGTGCGCAGAACGCCGCGCGGCGGCACCTTGCAGTTGGGTAGCAGCCAGTAGATAGAAAAGAAGAACAGGATGCAGGCCGCGCCGGAGGCCGCAAACATCCAGATCGAACTGATGCCGCGAAAAACGAAGTTATCCGTGTGATGAAAGAACAGGAACGAGAGCACCTCGCGCTGCCACGCGCTCAGCAGAATGCTGATCATGGCCAGCGCCAGCATCACCAGCGCCAGCCCGAAGGCCACCGCCTGGTTCATCAGGTAGTTGCGGCTTTTGGCCACACCCCACGCCTGGTTCAGCGCCACCTCCAGCGGCAGAAAGATGCTGGTGCACGAGATCAGAATCATTACCAGCGACAGCACGCGCACGCCCTGCCGCGCCGCAGCCATGGCCAGGTTGGTCGCCACCCAGTCCTGGTTCGACGGCAGAAAGTAGCGCACCATGTCGCTCACCACTTCGGCCATCACGCTGGAATGAAACACCGAGATGGCCAGCGTATACAGCAGCACGATAAACGGAATAAACGAGAGGATCGCATTGGCGGCCACGCTGAACGCGTACGTGTGCACTTCGCTGTCCAGCAGGTAGCGGATCAGAGCCGTGCCATCCTTGCGCCAGCGATACCACTTGGAAGTAGAAACAGGCTCGGCAACATCCACAACCCCCGCGGGCTGTATCGTGGTTGCGTCGCGAGTACCGAAATCTGAGACATCAATCACATCTGCTCCATTTGGGACACACCCGCCGCAGCAACTCCGCCGCTGCCGGGGATTCGCCCATCGCAAAAGGCCTTTCTATCAGGATAGACGCTGCTCCGGCGCCACGGTCTTTCCACGCGGGAAAAGCTTTGCCCGCACCATTCGTCGGCGAACCTTCCACGCTGGCGCGCATTTTCTTATTGCATCCTTATCTGATTCCTGACATAACTGGAGCACAGTACGATTGCGTCGTATTGTGTATCGCTGTTGGAAGGCCGTACTACTGGATGTTTGGTAATTGGCAGGTACAACTCACCTCAGGCATGCCATCGGGCCACCGGGCGCACCATTCACAGGTGCTTCGGCGGCTCGTGTCGTATCTGGGCAGCGGTAAGTTCAGCTGCGGCGTGCTGGTCCACCCGGCGTGGCAGTAGCGCGCAGTTTGAGCGGCAGTTGTGCAGGCCCACAAAGGAAGGAGACTGTGCATGAAGGAACAAGGCGTGGTGAAGTGGTTCAACGGAGCCAAGGGATACGGATTCATTCAACGGTCCAGCGGAGAAGATGTGTTCGTCCACTTCTCGGCCATCCAGGAGAGCGGCTATCGCACGCTCAACGAGGGCGAAGCCGTTGAATTCGAGTGCCAGCAGGGCCCCAAGGGCCTGAGCGCCGCCAACGTTATGCGCGTCGCCTAACTCCACTGCTGAAGCAAACTTACTGGCGCGGTAAGGATTTAACTTAGTAAAGAAGTTACTCCCTTACCGCAATGCCTTAACTTCCCTGTAACTTATCCAGAGCCCATCTGGTGGCCGTGCGCAGTTCTTCGTCCGCCGTCCCGGCCCACGCGCTCAGCCACGGCGCATAGCGCGCCAGCCTGCTGTTGCCCATGGCAATCGCCACGTTGCGGCGCAATCCCGCAAAGCCCGCTCTGCGCACCGGCGATCCGTTAAAGACGCGCTCAAACTCCGCCTCGTCCATCTGCGCCAGCCACTCCAGCGCCGGATTCACCAGCTCCGGGCGCGCCTCCAACTCCGCGTCCGCGCTCAGCGGAGCCTTCCGGTTCCACGGGCAAACATCCTGGCAGATATCGCAGCCAAAGACCTGCCGCCCCGTTCCCTCCATCAGCTCCGGCGCAATCGCGCCTTTGTACTCAATGGTCAGGTAGGAGATGCAGCGCGTTCCATCCATCTGGTACGGAGCCGTCAAGGCTCCAGTGGGGCAGGCATCCAGGCAGCGCCGGCAGCTTCCGCAGCGGTCCGGCACCGCAAGCTGCGTCGCGTCATCCTCCAATGCAAGCGACGTGACCAGCACCGCCAGAAATCCATAGGAGCCCAGCCTGGGATGAATCAGGCAGGTATTCTTCCCCGTCCATCCCAGCCCCGCCGCCACCGCCAGCGACCGCTCCACCACTGGCCCGGTATCCACATAGCTGCGCGACTCAAACTCGCCAAACTCCGCATGCAGCCGCGTCTCCAGCGCCCGAATGCGCTTCAGCAGCACCTTGTGGTAGTCGCTGGGCCGGCGCACTCCCGCCGCATCCACACGGCTGGACCACGCATAGCGCGCAATCCACCCACGGCCCGGCTCGGCAGCGTCCGTGGAGCGCGGCTGCTGCGAGTGATACGGCGCAAAGCACACCACCACCGATCGCGCCCAGGGGAACGGCACGCTCACCCGCGAGCGCACCAAGCGGCCATCCTCTACCCTGCGCTCCAGGTAATGCATTGAGCCCGCGCGCCCCGCTTCAATCCACTGCACAAAGCGTTCCGCGTCGCGCGCATCCGTCCCGTGCGGCAGCGGAGCCGCGCCCGCCTCGGCAAACCCGGCCTCCAGCGCCAGCCCGCGAGCTTGCGCCCGTGTCAGCCGGGGAGCCGGGCTGTGCCGCGCCGTTTCCGGATTGCCCAGATTCATGGAACCTCCGCATCCCCTCTCTGCGTATCTCCGTGCAACACGTTCCATACCGGGCTTCAGTCCCCGTAGGACACGCAAAGTCAGACGCCACGCCGCGCAGCACGGGGCTCGCAATCGTTCTGATGTCCAGCATATGCCGCCGCATCCGCCACGCGCTTCGCTCACTGGCACTGCAGGAGGTACGCCCATGACAGGCACGCATCCCAACACGGCTGAAACACTTCTGATAGCTCTCGGCGACCTGCACGAACTGGTTCGCGGCGAGGAGCAGATCCTGCTGCAGAGCGTGGGCCCGCTGGTGCTGGAGCACAATGTATACCTCGACCTGAGCCGCGTGGAGCGCATGGATGCGGCAGGCATTGCGACGCTTATCGCGCTCTACAGCAGCGCGCGCAACGCCGGACACGAGTTCGCCCTGACAAACGCCCCGCACCGCATCCGCGAAATATTGGCTCTGGTGGGTCTGGAGCAGATCCTCATATCTCACAATGCGGACCCCAAGCCGCACTCTGAGCCGCAACTTGAGCGGTCCGCCGCGTGATTCCGCGCGCCGCGTCTCACAAATGCTTTTTTCGGCTGCGTCCGCGTCTCAAATTGCGAAAATTCCCACCCGAGAATACAACGAGACTCCGTTTGCAAGCCAAGGGTCTGTGACGGGCAGCACAGGCAAGTGTATACTTGCGGCGCTATTTGTACTTGCGAAATCTGCACTGCCGCAAGGCGCAGTCGAAGTGTCTGGATGACTGCACGCGCTCGGTCCGTAGAGTGTCATTCCCGCTGCCGGACAGGGCCAACGTACCGCCACCCTCTCATGGGTACCGCCGACGCGGAACTCTACCATACGGAGGCTTCATTCCATGGCGCAGGGCGTAGTGGAACAGCAGCTTGCTCCTCAGGCAGGCTCAACCGCAACCACAAACAAGTACGTGTATTTCTTCGGCAACGGCTCCGCCGACGGCAACGGCCGCATGAAGGATGTGCTGGGCGGCAAGGGTTCCGGCCTGGCAGAGATGACCAACGCAGGTCTGCCCGTACCTCCCGGATTCACCATCCAGACCGAAGCCTGCCGCGAATACATGCGCGGCAAGCTCAGCCCGCAGATTGACGTGGAGATGCACGCCGCCCTGGAACGGCTGGAGAAGCTGCAGGGGCAAAAGCTCGGCGCGGGCGAAAATCCGCTGCTGGTCTCAGTGCGCTCCGGCGCCAAGTTCTCCATGCCCGGCATGATGGACACCATCCTCAACCTCGGCTTGAATGATCAGGCCGTGGAGGCGCTGGCCAGGCGCAGCAATAATCCCCGCTTTGCCTATGACTCCTACCGCCGCCTGATCCAGATGTTCGGCGACGTGGTGCTCGACATTCCCAAGAAGAAGTTCGAGCACATCTTTGATTCGGTCAAGGAGCGCGAGAAGGTCAAGTTTGACTACGAGCTCGGACCCGACGCCCTGAAGGATGTCATCGGCGAATACAAGAAGCTGGTGAAAAAAGAGACCGGCAAGGAGTTTCCGCAGGTCCCGCTCGATCAGCTCGTGCAGGCCCGCGACGCCGTCTTCCGCAGCTGGGACAACGAGCGCGCCAAGACCTATCGCCGCATCAACCACATCGATGACTGGCTCGGCACCGCCGTCAACGTGCAGGCCATGGTCTTCGGCAACCTGGGTGAGAACTCCGGCACCGGCGTGGGCTTTACGCGCAATCCAGCCACAGGCGAGCGCAGCTTCTGCGGCGAATACCTGATGAACGCGCAGGGCGAAGACGTCGTCTCCGGCGTGCGCACGCCGCAGTCCATCAGCGAGCTTGAGCGCACCATGCCCAAGGTCTATGACCACCTGCGCGCCATTACCTGGAAGATGGAAAAGCACTATCGCGACATGCAGGACTTTGAGTTCACCATCCAGGATGGCAAGCTCTACATGCTGCAGACGCGCAACGGCAAGCGCACCGGCCTGGCCGCCGTGCGCATCGCCATTGACATGGTGCGCGAGGGCCTCATCACGCAGGAGGAGGCCATCTTCCGCGTCGAGCCCAATCAGCTTTACGACTTCCTGGTTCCGCGCCTCGATGAGAAGGGCGCCAAGGTGGAGGTGCTGGCCACCGGCCTGCCTGCCTCGCCCGGCGCGGCCGTCGGCCAGATCGTCTTCACCGCGGAGGAAGCGGTCAAGGCGCATACCCACAAGCACATGCACAGCATCATCCTGGTGCGCGGCGAAACCACGCCTGAGGACATCGGCGGCATGGAAGTGGCTTCCGGCATTCTCACCTCGCGCGGCGGCATGACCTCGCACGCCGCCGTCGTCACCCGCGGCATGGGCAAGTGCTGCGTGGCCGGCGCCGGCGAGTGCCAGGTGGACGAAGCGCGCCGCGAGCTGCGCGTAAAGGGCAAGGTCTTCAAGCAGGGCGACTGGATCTCGCTCGACGGCACCACCGGCCGCGTGATCGAGGGCAAGCTCAAGACCATCCCGGCGCAGCCCAATGATCCTGACCTCGTCAAGTTCATGAGCTGGGCTGACCCGCTGCGCAAGCTCAAGGTGCGCGCCAACGCCGACGTGCCCCGCGACGCCAAGCAGGCCCGCGCCTTTGGCGCCGAGGGCATCGGCCTGTGCCGCACCGAGCACATGTTCTTCGCGGAAGGCCGCATCGAGCACGTCCGCGCCATGATCCTGGCCGACAACGAAGCCGACCGCCGCGAGGCCCTGAAGAAGCTGCTGCCCATGCAGCGCGCTGACTTCGTCGGGCTCTTCAAGACCATGGAGTCGCTGCCGGTCACCATCCGCCTGCTCGATCCTCCGCTGCACGAGTTCCTGCCGCAGCGCGAAGACCTGCTCGTGGAAATCGCCCACCTCGAAGACCTGAAGCCTCGCTCTCCCAAGCTCAAGGAGCTGCGCACCCTGCTGGCTCGCGTCCAGGACCTGCATGAGATGAACCCCATGCTCGGCCTGCGCGGCTGCCGCCTCGGCATCGCATTCCCTGAGATTACCGAGATGCAGGCCCGCGCCATCTTTGAGGCCGCGGTCAACGTAAAGAACCACGGCGGCGAGCCGCATCTTGAAATCATGGTGCCGCTTATCGGCTCCATCGATGAGATGCGCCATCAGGCCAGCATCATTCGCCGCATCGCCGAGAAGGTCTTCAAGGAGAAGGGCACCACGGTGGACTACATGGTGGGCACCATGATCGAGCTGCCGCGCGCCGCCCTCACCGCCGACCAGATCGCCGAAGAAGCTGAGTTCTTCAGCTTCGGCACCAACGATCTGACCCAGACCACCTACGGCATCTCGCGCGACGACATCAACAAGTTCCTGCCGTCGTACCTGAAGAACGGCATCTTCAAGCAGGATCCCTTCGCCACCCTCGATCAGGCTGGCGTGGGACTGCTCGTCAAGATGGCCACGGCCAAGGGACGCAACACCCGCCCCGCGCTCAAGGTGGGCATCTGCGGCGAACATGGCGGCGATCCGGAGTCCGTGAAGTTCTGCCACAAGATCGGGCTCAACTACGTCTCCTGCTCGCCCTTCCGCATCCTCACCGCCAGGCTGGCGGCGGCGCAGGCAGCCCTGCAGGAGCAGCAGACAGGACCCGACCTGCACGGCAGCAAGTAGTCCACAAACCGTAGCAACGGCAAGGGCGCGGCCACTCGGCTGCGCCCTTGTTGTTTCCGGCGGAAGTTCCCGCGTTCGCGCCGCCTACTGCGCGCTGCCGCCCGGCGCGTAATATCCCTGGCGCGTCACCACGGTCACATCCTTGCGGCTGGTCTTCAGCGCCACCTTGTGGTAGCCGCCCTCTTCGTCCGCCTTGTCCGGCGTGTAGGTCAGCACGTACTGGCCGTGCAGCTCATCGCCAATCATCCCGTAAATCAGCTCCAGGTCTTCCTTCTTGCGGGTGTCAAAGTAGCGTCCGCCGGTGCGCGTGGCCATCTGCTCCATCCCGCGCTTGCCGTCGGCCTTTGGCATCTTGCCGCCTCCGCCCGGCTGCCCGCCGCCGCCGGGATACCCGCCTCCGGGATAGCGTCCGCCACCCGGCCAAATGCCGCCAAGGCTGCCGCGATGCCCGCTGTTCGAGAGCGGGCTCTCGCGATCCTGGTCGCCCCGCAGATACACGGTGTAGAGCGTCACGCCCGAGCGGTCGGCGGCGTCAATCGCATCGTTCATGCTCTCCTTGCTGCCGCGGTCAATGCCGTCGGAAAAAATCACCAGCGCCTTACGTCCGTCCTTGGACTTCATCAGCTCATCGCAGGCCAGAAAGACCGCGTCGTACAGCTGCGAGCCGCCCGTCTGCATGGGCCTGTCGCGATCGTCGCCCATCGTCTCCGGCCCCTGGCGCTCGTCGCGGGTCTTCGACGTCGGCCCCATCCCCTCCACCTCCGTGTGCAGCTTGTCGCGCGAACTGGTAAAGTCGCGCAGCAGCTCCACCTCGCGGTCAAAGTGGATCAGGAAGGCCTCGTCCTTTTTGCCGGAGCCGGGGTCGGCCGGCAGCATCTGGTCAATCAGCTTGTCCGCCGCCTTGCGCTCGCTCTCCATGGCGGGCATCATGCTTGCACTGGTATCCACCAGCAACCCCAGTTCAAAGGGCAGCGCAGACTCCCGCGTAAAGCTCTGGATCCCCTGTGGGCGGCCGTCTTCGGTCAGCGTCATCTCGCTTGCCGTCAGGTCAGGAACCAGAGCGCCGTGCTTGTCGCGCGCCGTCACCAGCAGCGTTACCGGGGACGCCGGCTTGCGCAACACAAGGCCCGGCTTGGCCTCCTTGGGATGCTGCGCCTGCGCATACGCCGGCACCAGCACCGCCCCCAGCGCCAGCAAAACCGCTCCGCCCCACGTGGAAAATTGCCCTGAAAATCGCATCGGAAAAGAATCTCGCCTGATTGTCAGCATGGTTTTTTGACACACTTTCAGAACATTAGACGAAGCAACGCCGCAGACGGTTGGACGCCACCCCACCCGCACCCGTAAGAGTACTCCACATGTGCTGAAAGGAATTGAGGAAGAGACAGTAGAGGAAGATTGGTAGCGCTAACGGGAATCGAACCCGTGTTTTAAGATTGAGAATCTAGCAGCGTAGCAAGTGGATTCAATCGCTTACAGCCATTTGTGACCGGACTGTGTACCGCCGTGTGTACCACTTTCAGCAAAATTGACCTATTGGACCGCTTCGCTTGCTTGCGGGAATGCCGCTGCCAGTCCTTCAGCAACGTTCCGCGTCTGGTACTCAACAAACTTCCCGAACCCGGCGGCAACGTGTGTCTCTGTGACGTGGATGTAATACCGAGCGGCCACGGAAGGCGAGCTATGCCCCATCAGGCGGGCCAGGGTAAAGCGGTCCATGCCGGACTGCGCAGCGCGGGTTCCGAATGTGTGCCGCCAGCAATAGAACTCGAAGCTCTCCAGCTTGGCGTCTTCAATGGCCGCCTTGTGGGGGTGTTGCATGGATGTGACGTGTCCCGAAATGCCCGCGCCCGGAAACACAAATGCGGATGGATTCGCCTTCGCCTCTGCCGCCCTCTTACGCCTCTCAAGAACCTCCGCAGCGCGGGGAGTGAGGGGAAGGCTTCGCTGCGCGCTGTCCGTCTTGCCTTGCCGAACGTGGAGCACTCCGCAAGGGGATTCCGCGCGGGCAGTCAAATCCACATCGGCCCACTTGAGCGGGAACAATTCACTGTTCGGGCGCATCCCGGTATCGACGGCCAGAATCGCAGCATCCCTCAGATTCTCGGAAGCCTTCGCCAGATATGTTGCCTCTTCCGCAAAGCTCAGAACGCGGTCCCGGCCCTTGGACTGCGGCAATTCATGGATTGTGGGAACGCGGTCCAGTTTGCCCCATTCCACGGCAAGGTGCAGCATCCGCCGCAACGTGCGCAGATCGCCGTTAACGGTGACAACGGAATTCTCCGGTACTTCCTGCCTATGCCGTGCATACCGGCTCACTGTCTCGCCTGTAATTGCGTCCAGCGGGGCATCTGCGATGGCAGCAAAGGTCAACAGCCTGTCCAGACACACGCTGTAGAAGGTATGCGTTCCCGGTTTCGTGTGCGTCTTGGCGTATTGCAGGAATTCCTTGGCGAAGGCACGGAACACGGGTGGAGCGCTTGCCGCCGGTTTCGGCCAAGGATCGTTAGGGTGAATCTCGCCAAGCCTCAGCGCCCGCTTGTGTTCGTTTTCCGCGTCTTCTGCCTCTTTCCGCTTATGCGTCTTGGCAGACTGCCGGATGCGAAAGTTCTCCACCGTCCCATCCTCATGCCGGATGGACCACCGGAAGTTATACGAGTAGGCTTTGCCGCGTTTGTAGATCATGCCTTCCCCTTTCCAGCTTGCGATTTCGGTCTATTCTTGCTGCCCTTTGGCCGTCCGCCGAGTTTACCGTTTTCGCGGGAAGTTGCAGCCTTGCGCTTGCTGGTGGCTGCTCCCAGGCAAGCTGGACAGACCATTTCCACATCCTTGTGTATCGAACATTTCATGCAGACACAATAAACCTAGCTGATAGGTTAGCGCAAGGGGGAATGCATCTGGATGAGCTTTTTCCTGATGCGGCGGTGCTGCCGTCTCTGAGCGGGGGTGGTAGAGAACCGAGAGCATCCTGACCCTTCAGCGAATGCCGGGATGTTCTCGCTGAACTGGATCATGTTTGCAGGGCAGTTCAGTTGCTTGAGAACGTAGCCCATCCCGCATTGGCCCTTCCGGTATGGCTTAACGACTGCCGCATCGGAGTACCCTGGGGCGGCCAAAGTCTGCCAGAATGCAGCCGCATAGTTGCAGTCGATAGGAACAGTTGCCACCAATGCAGCATGAATATGCCGCATGGGAAAGTTCTCGATGGACCGGACCCAGCCCACTGTAACGCCGTGATGCTTTTGAATCCCAAGAATCCATGCACGAAAAATTGATTTCAGATGGTCCGATGACATGCTGTGACGGGTGGTTAGATGAACAAACGACTGGACCGGGAGAATTGATTCTAGGAATTCACCCTCTGTCTGTGCCGACTCAGGAATTCTTGCCTTGCCATCTCTACTGAAAGACATACTTCTATCCTTGGTCTGACTCCTCACGGCTGCATTTTTCAGCGTCTGCCCGGATGCGCCGAGCAGATGGCCGTGGGGTGCATTTGATTCTTGATTGCGGGGTGCGACATCACCCGGGAATGCACGGCGGAGCTATCAGGCTTCAACTGCCGCCGGAGCGCTCAAACGGGCTTCAATCCACGAATCCAGATCGGCGCGGCGATACCGCACCAGCTTTTCGCCTGCCTTGAAGTAGCGCGGCCCTCTTCCCTCAGAGCGCCAGAGCCGCAGCGCTGCCTCACTAATACCGATGTACTTTGCCGCCTGCATGGGTGTGAGCGTGCTTTGATATTCGGTCACTGGAAATTCTCCCATCTCGCGGCTGCGAGCGCAGCCTGCACTTCTAAGATGAGGTATCGTGCAAATAAATAAGGGAGAACTGCGGAAAGAAAATCATGAACCAGTTTCTCCCCTTGTTGAAGCGGAGAAACAACAGCGGTCCCGAACGGTGCGCCATCTATTTTGATGATTTTGAGAAGTTCTGGCGCGCATTCTTGATGGATTCCGCAGCGAAGAACTTCCCATCTCCATCCGCACCCTTGCGGTCAAAAGCTGCGTATGCAGCACTCAAAAGATGGGCCACCTCCCTATCGTGCGGTTTACCTGTCGCCTGTTCGACGTAACCTGACAAGCCCGCAACATGCCAGCGATACTTCATCTTTTTGAACTGAACAAAGTACGCGCGATAGGCATCAGCATTTGTGCGCGCGTACCCCGCGCACTGCCTTAGTATTTCTAGCTCTGAGGGCGTCACGGGCGGTCGTCGCACCCCGAGAAGTTCTACCCATATTGCAGCATCAGGGAATGGGAACGTATCCAGCTTTTGTACACGCTCCAGAATCGCGTCGAGACTCCGCGCCAGACCATCCAGTTGCTTCTGCTTGTGATCGATCTTCTTCTTCTCGGTTCGGTCAAATGGACGAGCAGCTTCCTCCAGCAACTTCAGCAACACGCTTTCTTTTGCACCAGCGCGCTTAAGCCTATCGAACGAATCCTCTGCGCCCGCAGTCTCGAATAGTCTTTCCGCGAAAGGCTTCAGGCTCTCACTCCCGGCTGCTTTTGCGTTCATCGGTCACCTTCCCAAGTGACATTCCCGCTTGTTGAGGGGTTCGGAAGGCGGGAGCGGGAAGGCATCCCGCCGTTCGCTGCTGGCGCGTCCGCCAGAGGCTATCCCCGCCCAGTTTATCCCTTACCGGCCATTTGTTTGCGTCGTGTCCGATTGCGATATGCACTCGCAAGTGGAACAATGTGCTCACATGGCAAGCTAAACTGCCCCAGTCGGGAGCGCAGATGAAACAAACTCACGCAGCGTCATTCTTATTGCTTGCGCTGGTGCTTGGGCAAGCATCACTTCATGCGAAGGAAAGAGTGAAGGTCGTGGTTGTTGAAGCATCGACTTACACGTATATGGATACCTCGAATCGAACTGTCCCCGCCGCTCCTGAACAGACGGTCACCAACTGCCAAGGAACCTCCGGCATTTACTTACCGAATTATGGCTCTACCTGCGTGACGACAAAAAGCCCTGCTACCCCGGAACACTCTGTAATATGGCCCACGGCGCTAGTGTAGTGCGTCAAGCAGATAGGCGTTTATTCCGCGCGGCCTGAGCGCGGGTTACTTTTTCCAGGATGTCGGTAGCCTTGGCGGTCCAGATGAAGGGCTTAGGGTTGTCGTTGTGGCG
>JAJXWS010000043.1 GCA_021781495.1 Acidobacteriota bacterium
CATGCCCGACCTGGGCATCAGCACTCTGGAAGACGTGCTCACCGACGTGCGGCGCATTACCGACGCTGCTTCCCTGCCTCTGCTGGTGGATATCGACACCGGCTGGGGAGGCGCTTTCAACATTGCCCGCACCATCCGCTCCATGATCAAGGCAGGCGCGGCGGCCGTGCACATGGAGGACCAGGTGAGCGCCAAGCGCTGCGGCCATCGGCCCGGCAAGGAGCTGGTTCCCGCCGAGGAAATGGTGGACCGCATCAAGGCCGCCGTGGATGCGCGCACCGACGAAGGCTTTGTCCTGATGGCCCGCACCGACGCGCTGGCCAACGAAGGGCTGGCGGCAGCCATCGAGCGGGCGCAGGCCTACGTGGCCGCCGGCGCGGACATGATCTTTGCCGAGGCGGTGACGGAGCTGGACCAGTACACCCGGTTTCGCAAAGCCGTCGGCGTGCCCATCCTGGCCAACATCACGGAGTTCGGGCAGACACCGCTCTTCACCCGCGACGAGCTGGCAGCGGCCGGCGTCGACATCATCCTCTACTGCTGCGGAGCATACCGCGCCATGAACGCCGCGGCGCTGCGCGTATACCAGGCCATCCGCACTGAGGGCACGCAGAAGAGCGTGCTTCCCATCATGCAGACGCGCGCCGATCTCTACAAATACCTGGACTATCACGCGTACGAGAAAAAGCTGGACGAGCTGTTTGCCCGTGGCAAGGATACGGAGTAGGCGCCTCGCCCTTCAACCGCGCGCCATCCGCGCTGGGGAGGGATTGCGATGAGTACGGCAGAAGCCAACACAACAACCGCAGGATTCAAGCCCAAGAAGTCCGTAGCATTGTCCGGCACGGCCGCGGGCAACACCGCGCTGTGCACCGTGGGACACACCGGCAACGACCTGCACTATCGCGGCTACGACATCAAGGACCTCGCCTCCAACTGCGAGTACGAGGAGGTGGCGCACCTGCTGGTGCACGGCAAGCTGCCCACCGCGGCGGAGCTGGCCGCCTACAAGGCGCGGCTGCGCACCCTGCGCGGGCTGCCGGGCGAGGTTGCGCGCGCGCTGGAGCTGCTGCCCGCCACGGCGCATCCCATGGACGTGCTGCGCACCGGCGTCTCTGTGCTGGGCTGCGTGCAGCCGGAGAGCACCACGCGCACTGAGGCTGAAGCCCGCGCCATCGCCGACGCGCTGCTGGCAAAGATGCCGTCCATGCTGCTCTACTGGCACCAGTTCGCCCGCCACGGCAGGCGCATCCATGTGGAGACCGACGACAACTCCATCGCCGCGCACTTTCTGCACCTGCTGCACGGCCAGCCGCCCAGCGTGGAGTGGACCGCCGCCATGCAGGCCTCGCTGGTTCTCTATGCCGAGCACGAGTTCAATGCGTCCACCTTTACCGCGCGCGTGATTGCCGGAACGGGCGCTGACATGTACTCCTGCATTACCGGCGCCATCGGCGCGCTGAAGGGGCCCAAGCACGGCGGCGCCAATGAAGTGGCGCTGGAGATTCAGCAGCGCTACGCCACGCCGGACGAGGCCGAGGCCGACATCCGCCAGCGCGTGGCCAACCGCGAAGTCATCATCGGCTTCGGACATCCCGTCTACACCATCTGCGATCCGCGCAACGAGATTGTGAAGGGGCTGGCGCACGGGCTGGCCGTGGATGCCGAGGGCCGCCGCCTGTACGCCGTGGCCGAGCGCATTGAGAGCGTGATGATGGATGCCAAGCGCATGTTCCCCAATCTGGACTGGTTCAGCGCCGTGGCCTATCACCTGATGGGCGTGCCCATTGATCTGTTTACGCCGCTGTTTGTGATGGCGCGAACCGCGGGCTGGAGCGCGCACGTCCTCGAGCAGCGGCAGGACGGCAAGATCATTCGCCCCTCGGCCAACTACACCGGCCCGGAGAATCAGCCGTTCGTGCCCATGGCCCAGCGCGTGTAACCGGCCTGCAACGGCAATCCAACAGAAGAGCGGCAATCAAGGAGAACGTGTGTCGTCTTACATCAGCAATGAGCGCCCCGCGCCGGACCAGGTCCTGACCGACATCGCGGACTATGCGCTGAACTATGACGTGACCAGCGAGCTGGCTTACGCCACGGCCCGCTACTGCCTTATTGATACGCTGGGCTGCGGACTGGAGGCGCTGGAGTACCCGGCCTGCACCCGGCTGCTGGGGCCCATTGTGCCGGGCACCGTGGTGCCGCATGGCGCGCGCGTGCCGGGCACCGGCTACCAGTTGGACCCCGTGCAGGCGGCGTTCAACATTGGCGCCATGATTCGCTGGCTGGACTTCAACGACACCTGGCTGGCCGCGGAGTGGGGGCACCCCTCGGACAACCTCGGCGGCATTCTGGCCGTGGCGGACTGGCTTTCGCGCATCGCCGTCGCCGAGGGCCGTGCGCCCCTGACGATGCACCAGGTGCTCACCGCCATGATCAAGGCGCACGAGATCCAGGGCTGCATCGCGCTGGAGAACTCCTTCAACCGGGTCGGCCTCGATCACGTGGTGCTGGTCAAGGTGGCATCCACGGCGGTGGTGTGCCAGCTGCTCGGCCTCAGCCGCGAGCAGACCATCAACGCAATCAGCCTGGCGTGGGTGGACGGGCAGAGCCTGCGCACCTATCGCCACGCGCCCAACACCGGATCGCGCAAGAGCTGGGCGGCGGGCGACGCCACCAGCCGCGCCGTGCGGCTGGCGCTGATGGCGCGCGCGGGCGAGATGGGCTACCCCTCGGTGCTGACGGCCAAAACGTGGGGGTTTTATGACGTGAGCTTCCGCGGGCAGCCGTTCCGCTTCCAGCGGCCCTACGGCAGCTACGTGATGGAGAACGTGCTGTTCAAGATCAGCTATCCGGCGGAGTTCCACGCGCAGACGGCCGTGGAAGCGGCCATGACGCTGCACGCGAAGCTGGAGCAGCTTGGCAAAAGCGCAGACGACATTCGCGGCATCACGCTTCACACCCATGAGGCCTGCCTGCGCATCATCGACAAGAAGGGGCCGCTGGCCAACCCCGCCGACCGTGACCACTGCGTGCAGTACATGATTGCGATTCCGCTGCTGTTTGGCCGCCTGACCGCCGCCGACTACGAGAACGGCATTGCCGCCGACCCGCGCATTGACGCACTGCGGGCCAAAGCAACCTGCGTGGAAGAGCCGCGCTTCACCGCCGACTATCACGACCCCGACAAGCGCTCCATTGCCAACCGCCTGCGCGTGGAGTTGCACGACGGCACCGTGCTGGAGGAGACGGTCGAGTACCCCATCGGCCACAAGCGGCGCCGCCAGGAGGGCATGCCGCTGCTGGTGGAGAAGTTCCGGCGCAACCTGCGGCGGCGCTTCAACCCGGCGCAGCAGGAGCGCATCCTGAGCGCCTCGCTCGACGCCGCTCGCCTGGACGCCATGCCGGTAAACGCATACGTGGATCTGTACACGGTGTAAGCGCAGCCGGCGCTGCCCGGCACGCGAATCCCGCTTCTTGCCGCCCGTGCGCTGCGCGTGTTTGACTGGATGCCGAAGGAAGACACGGCACGAATGGCATACATACTTGCACTGGATCAGGGAACGACCAGTTCCCGCGCAATTCTGTTCGACCAGGCGGGCACGATTGCAGCCACGGCGCAACACGAGTTTGAGCAGCACTATCCGCAGCCGGGCTGGGTGGAGCACGACCCCACGGAGATCCTGACCAGCCAGATGAGCTGCGCCGTTGAGGTGCTGGGCAAGGTAGGCGCGCGCCCCCGCGACATTGCCGCCATCGGCATCACAAACCAGCGCGAAACGGTGGTGGTGTGGGAGCGGGCCACGGGTAAGCCCATCCATCCTGCCATCGTGTGGCAGGACCGCCGCACCGCCGCGCAGTGCGAAGCGCTGCAGCAGGACGGCGTGGGCGAAACCGTCTCCAGCCGCACCGGCCTGGTGCTGGACCCCTACTTCTCCGCCACCAAGGTGCGCTGGATTCTGGACCACGTGCCCGGCGCGCGCGCCAGCGCCGAGCGCGGCGAGCTGGCCTTTGGCACCGTGGACAGCTGGCTCACCTGGCACCTGACCAGCGGCCATCGCCACGTGACCGACGTGACCAACGCCTCGCGCACGCTGCTCTACAACATCGTGAAGGGCGAGTGGGACACCGACCTGCTCGGCATCTTCGGCATCCCGGAGAGCATGCTGCCGGAGGTGGTCTGGTCCAGCCAGCATGTGGGCGAGGTGACCACCACGCTCGGCCTCAGCGGCATCCCTATCGCGGGCATCGCGGGCGACCAGCAGGCCGCGCTCTTCGGCCAGCTCTGCTGGAACGCGGGCGAGGCCAAGAACACCTACGGCACCGGCTGCTTCCTGCTGCAGAACGTGGGCACGCAGTTTGTGCGGTCAAAGCATCGGCTGATTACCACGCTGGCCGCCAGCGCGCAGCACCGGCTGGAGTACGCGCTGGAAGGCAGCGTCTTTATCGGCGGCGCGGTGGTGCAGTGGCTGCGCGACAACCTGCGCCTCATCCGCTCCTCCGGTGAGGTGGAGGCACTGGCCGCCAGCGTGCCGGACACCGGCGGCGTGGTCTTTGTGCCTGCCTTTGTCGGCCTGGGCGCACCGCACTGGGACCCGCACGCCGTGGGCCTGCTGATTGGCCTGCGCCGCGACACCCGGCCCGGACACATTGCGCGGGCCGCGCTGGAGAGCATCGCCTTCCAGGTGGCCGACGTGCTGGAGGCCGTGCACAGCGAGACCGGCACGCCGCTGGGCGCGCTGCGCGTGGATGGCGGCGCCGCCGTGAATGATCTGATGATGCAGTTCCAGGCGGATGTGCTGGGCGTGCCCGTGGTGCGGCCACAGGTGACGGAGACCACGGCGCTGGGCGCGGCCTATCTGGCAGGATTGGCAACAGGCTTCTGGGCCAGCACGGACGAGTTGCGCGCCCGCCGCAAAGGCGATGTGCGATTCGAGCCGCTGATGGACGCCAACGACCGTACCGCCCGCCGTGCCGAATGGCATCGCGCCGTGGAGCGGTCAAGAAACTGGAGTGATTAATGCGTAGAGAAGAGATGGTGCGCCGCGTGCGCGAGCGTGCCGAGCAGAACCGCCCGTGGGATATTGCCGTGGTGGGCGGCGGCGCAACCGGAATGGGCGTGGCCGTGGACGCCGCGGCCCGCGGCCTGGACGTGGTGCTGGTTGAGTCCTACGACTTTGGCAAGGGCACCAGCAGCCGCAGCACCAAGCTGGTGCACGGCGGCGTGCGCTACCTGGAGCAGGGCAACGTGTCGCTGGTGATGAGCGCGCTGAAGGAGCGCGGCCTGCTGCGCCAGAACGCGCCGCACCTGGTGCACGACCTGGCCTTTGTGGTGCCCAACTACTCCTGGTGGGAGGCGCCGTTCTACGGCATCGGGCTCAAGCTCTATGACCTGCTCGCCGGCAAATACGGCTTTGGCGCGTCCCGGCTGCTCAGCAAGGAGGAGACGCTGGAGCTGCTGCCCGCTCTGGAGCCGGAAGAGCTGCGCGGCGGCGTCATCTACTACGACGGCCAGTTTGACGACGCGCGCCTGCTCGTCCACCTGGCCATGACCGCCGCCGACCACGGCGCCACGCTGCTGAACTACTGCCCCGCCACCGGCATGATGCGCGACAGCGACGGCTACGTGAACGGCGTGATCGCGCGCGACAACGAGACCGGCGAGGATCTGCACATCCCGGCGCGCATCGTGGTCAACGCCACCGGCGTGTTTACTGACTCGGTCCGGCGCATGGCCGATCCGCAGGCCGATCCGCTGATGGTCACCAGCCAGGGCATTCACCTCGTCTTTGACCGCTCCTTCCTCAGCGGCGACTCCGCGCTGATGGTTCCGCGCACCAGCGACGGCCGCGTGCTGTTCGTGATTCCCTGGCACGGCCACGCCGTGGCCGGCACCACGGACACGCCGCTCGACGCGCCCAGCATTGAACCGCGCCCGCTGGAGGAAGAGATCGACTTCATTCTGGAGACCGCCAGCCGCTACCTGACGCGCCCGCCCAGCCGCGCCGATGTGCTGGCCGTCTACGTGGGCCTGCGCCCGCTCGTCAAGGGCGACGGCAAAACCTCTGCCCTCTCGCGCGATCACGTCATCCACGTGGACACGTCTGGGCTGCTCACCATCACCGGCGGCAAGTGGACCACCTATCGCCACATGGCCGAGGACTGCGTGGACCACGCCATCACCCTGGGCAAGCTGCGCGACGAGCCCTGCCCCACGCGCAACCTGCGCATCCACGGCTACCTGCGCGACTCCGAGTCGCTGGGCAGCCTGGAGGTCTACGGGTCCGACGCCGACTCCATCCGCATGCTGGCGCAGGACAAGGCGCTGGCCGAGCCGCTGCATCCGGCACTGCCCTACATCGGCGCAGAGGTGGTGTGGGCCGCGCGGAATGAGATGGCGCGCACCGTCGAGGACATCCTGGCCCGGCGCACCCGCGCGCTGTTCCTGAACGCCAACGCCGCCATAGCCATGGCCGAGCCCGTGGCACGGCTACTGGCCGCGGAACTGGGCCGGGACGAAGCCTGGATCGCCGCGCAGGTCAAGGAGTTCACAGAGCTGGCGCAGCAGTATCGCGTGACGTAACGCAACCACTTCCCCGGAGGTCCATCATGGCAAAACAGTGCACCCACGTGGCGGAGCACGTGAAGAAGGTAAAGCCGCGCACCAAGGGCTGCGAGGAGTGCCTGAAGACCGGCGACACCTGGCTGCACCTGCGCATGTGCCTGGAGTGCGGGCACGTCGGCTGTTGCGACTCCTCAAAGAATCGCCACGCCCGCGCCCACTTCCACGCCACGCAGCACCCCATCATCCAGTCCGCCGAGCGCGGCGAAGACTGGCGCTGGTGCTACGTCGACGAAGCCTATCTGTAGACTTAAGCCGGCTCCACTTCAATCCGCTTGGTGGCGGCGTCGAGCTTCGTCACCTTGAAGCTGCGAACCTGCCCTTCGCCCAGCGGCTCCGGCTTGCTGGATGCCGCCGGGGCATTGCCCTTCCAGCGCGCCTGCAGCATCGAGGTCAGCGACGAGAGATCCGCACCGGCCTGGGCCTGCGGCGCATCCGTCGTGGCCGCGGCTGCGGCCTTTGCGCGGCAGGTGGCGCGAATCCCCTCGCCCAGCTCAATGATCGCCTTGTCCCCGGCCAGTTCCACCACGCGGCCTGAGACCCGATCGCCCGCCTTATGCTCGGCAATGTACTCGTCGATGCTGGTGGGCACAAGCTGCTTCATGCTCAGCTTGATCTGCCGCTTCTCCATATCGAGGGCCAGCACCTGCGCCTTCACCACCTCACCCGCGCGGAGCACGTCCTGCGGGTGGTGGATGCGCTTCTCCGCGCTGATCTCGCTCACGTGCACCAGCCCCTCGATGCCGTCGACGATCTGGACAAACGCGCCGAACTTCGTCAGCCGCGTCACCGGACCCTCCACCTGCGCGCCCACCGGGAACCGCAGCGGCACCTCCGACCACGGATCGCTGAGCGTCTGCTTCAGGCCGAGCGAGAGGCGGCGCTCCTCGGGCTTGATGGCCAGCACCACCGCGTCCACGCGGTCGCCGGCCTTCAGCAGGTCGCCGGGGTGGCGCACCTTCTTGCCCCACGCCATCTCCGAGATGTGGATAAGCCCCTCCACACCCGCCTCCAGCTCCACAAAAGCGCCAAAGTCCGTCAGCCGGGTCACGGTGCCGGTCACCCGCTGGCCAGACTGGTAGCGGGTGGCGGCGGCCTCCCACGGCTCGGGCTGCAACTGCTTCAGCCCCAGCGAAATCTTCTTCGTCTCCGGATCGATCTTGAGGATGCGGACCTCGATCTGCTGTCCCACGCTCAGCACGTCCTCGGGCTTGTTCACGCGGCCCCAGGCCATGTCGCTCACGTGCAGCAGGCCATCCACGCCGCCCAGGTCCACAAACGCCCCATAGCTCATCAGGCTGCGCACGGTGCCCGGCACCACGGCGCCATCCTGCATGGCGGCAAAGCGGCCTTCGGCGGCGGCGCGCGCCTGCTCCTCCAGCACCGCGCGGCGATCCACCACAACGTCCTCGGCGGTCACGTCCAGCTTGGTGATGCGGCAGGTAATCTCAGTGCCCACCAGCTTCTCCATCTCCGCCGCGTCGCGGGTGCCGCTGCGGCTGGCGGGCATAAAGGCGCGCACGCCCACGTCTACCGTCAGGCCGCCCTTCACCACCGCGGTCACCGTGCCCACCACGGCGGTCTTCTCGGCAAACGCCGTCTCCAGCGCCGACCAGTCCCGCGGCTGCGCCACGCGGAAGAGCGACAGCTCGTAGTAGCCCTCCTCGTTGCGGCCCTTCACGCTCACCGCCACCGTGTCGCCCGCCTTCACGCCCTCGGCGTTGTTGCGGAACGCCGTGCGCGGCAGCACGCCCTCTGTCTTGTAGCCGATATCCAGAAACACCTGCTCGGCCGAGACGGACACAACCGTGCCCTGCAACTGGCGCGTGCCGCTCTCCTGCCTGTGGGTATGGCTGCGTTCAAACTCGCGCAGAACGTCCGCAAAGCTCTCCGTGGCTTCTGCTGCGGGCTCGGGGGTGGATTCCGGGGTGGGCTGGGGCTCGGGTGTGCCGTCGATGGTCATGGTATGTACCGATTATTCTCCCATGTTTGAGCGGCGCACGCCGAGCCCCGCCCCGCCTATGGAAACTCCGTGACCTTGGGCGTCACCCGCGGCTCAATCGACGTGGGCCCGCCCTTGTCGTCAATCACGTTGGAGATCTGGCCCAGGTGCCCCAGCGCCACGGTAATCATGTGGTGGAAGCGAACCCCGGGCGCGCGCGGCACCTCAATGGCGCGGCTCAGCGTCACATCCGGCCTGAGAAAGACACTGTAAATGCCCAGCCCCCACGCCTCGTGCCGCGTCACCGAATCGGCCACCTTGTAGGAGGCCCAACCGTTCACGCCCGGCGCGCTGGTAAAGCCGGCCTGCGTGGGCGGGTCGTACGGAATCTCGGATTGATAAAAGTAGGTGCGCCCGCCGTTGCCGTTCCACAGCACCTGGAACTGCTGGTGATGCTCCACAAACAGTCCGTAGGCGGTCACATCATTGCCGTTCACCACCAGGCCGTTCGCGCTGGTGTTGCTCGTCCAGCCCACACCGGCGCCGTGGTCGGCGCGCCATATCCACGTGTGGTCCACAATCGTGTCATTGCTGTTGATGCGCAGGTTCACCAGCGCGCGACCCACCCCCGCGCCGCCCACGCGGAAGAAGACATCGTGCAGGCAGATGGGGTCCTGCGCATGCAGGGCTTTGCTGTCCTCCGGCCCCACCTGCAGCAGCACCGGCGACTGCTGCTCGCCGGCATCGAAGAGCAGCCCCGCAATCTCAATGCCGTCCGCGTCCGCCGTGGTCATGGCGGCGGTGCCGTGCGTGGGCCGCAACGTGGCAAAGCCCATGCCCAGCACCACCGTGCCGGGCCTCGTCACGCGGATCGGCTCGCTCAGGTTGTAGATGCCCGGCGTAAGCAGCAGGTTCTTGCCCGCGGCCAGTTGTGCGTTCAGCACGGCGGCCGTATCCGCCGGATGCGCCAGGTAAAACTGCACCAGCGGAATGGTCCGGCCCGGCGTGGAGCCGCCACGCCAGCTCACGCCCATGCTCTCCCGGCGCAGCTCCGGCACGCGCACGCTCCAGCGCCCATGGTCGTCAACCTGCAGAAAAGGCTTCTCGCGCACAATGGGCGTGCGCTCCACGCGGGTATATGGCGGCTGCGGCCAGTCGCCCGCCGGCGGGCGGTCAACGCCCACAAACACCATGTTCCAGTTGGAGCCGGTCCAGCGGCCCCACTCGCTGTTGCGCGAGATCCACTGCTGCTGCGTGCCGGAGTCCACCGTGCCGTCCACAACCGAGTCCGACATCCAGCCGCCGCTGGCCCAGCCGCGCTTCTGGTTCAGCACCATATTGCCGCGCACGTGCATCCGGCGGAACGGCGCCGCCTGCGACACGGCCCACTGCATGGTGCCGCCGGTCGGCGTCACGCTCAGGCCCTCCACGCCGCGCCAGAAGGAGGTGGTGGCGTTGTTGTTCGGGGCACTGGCGTCTGAGTGCACGTTGCCCAGGATGCGGACCGCGTCCGGGGTGGCGCCCGCGCCCACCACCTGCGTGTAAAAGCCCACCGGCACGTCCACGTGGTACTCGCCGGGCAGGAATACCAGCGCAAACCGCTCCGCGCCGAACTCGCTGCGGCGCTCGAGGGTGTACACCCGGTCAATCTCGCGCTGCACCTCCGCCTGCGACATCGATGGGCTGAGGACGATCATGTTCGGCCCAAACCCCGGAGGCGGAGACGCAACGGCTGGCCGGGCCACCGTCAGAGCCATCGCGAAGGCCAGCACCACAGCCACATAACCAAAACGAAATGAAGTACATACAAAAAAGTTCCACATACAAGCACCTCTCAAAAGCGCAGCAGAAGCGCCAAATCACACCCGGCCAGTATGGTCCCGGCGGCACAACGGCGCAACCCGGCCTCTGCCGGGTCCGGCGGCCCGCTCTTTTCCGGTACGCTGGGGGTATGAACGTTTTTGACGAGAAGCGGGCCGACCTGGAGCGGCACGAGTTCATGATGGGCGTGGAGCGGGGCAGGCTGGCCGTGGCGCTGGACCTGCTCACCGACTCGCTGATTCTGGTGGGCCAGCACGGCGTCTACTGCGCCTCCAGCCGCAATCCCTCCAAGCCGGCGCTGGACCTGCAGGCCGTTTTGAGCGGCATGGAAGGCGCCAAGGCGCTCATCCAGTCCGTGATGGAGGAGCTGCGCGCCCAGCGCGAGGCCGCCCGCGACCAGGGGAGTCCGCAGTAGCGGGAAATTCTTACAATGGGCTTGGAAGCCTCGGTATAATCGCCCGCCTGAGAGGGAGGTCGTTATATGAGGACGCTTGGCTTTGGGCTTTTGGTGGTGGCCGTGTGCAGCACGGGCTGGCTGTATGGCGCAGGCACGCCACCAACCAACGATGGCGAGATTCGGCGCGCGCTTTCAGCAGCGCCTGCACAGGTTGCGGCGGAAGCCACCGTGGTGGCGATGGATGCCACCGGCAACACGAAGGAGTTGCGCCACGGCACCAACGGATGGACGTGCCTTCCACGGGATTTGGGAACCCCGCAGGAGCAGCCGCTTTGCCTGGATAAGAACGGCCTTGCCTGGTATCAGGCGGCCATGGCCGGTAAAGCTCCCGATCCGAACCTGGTTGGCTACTCCTACATGCTGCAGGGCGGTTCCGTGTGGAGCAATCTTGACCCGGCCGCGACCAGATTGGCGCCGGGGCAGAGGGATTTTATTCATGTGCCGCCACACATCATGATCCTGAATGCCCGGGCAGCGCAGACGTCGGGGTTCCCCTCAGGAGTGGCTGCGCCAGATACCCACAAACCATTTGTCATGTTCGGTGGCACGCCCTTCGCCGTGTTGATTATCCCCGTGCAGTGAGGTTTGCCGGAACGGCCCAAAACACCGCGGATCCCCAAAATACGGTATGCTGGAAGTGCGCGCCCGTAGCTCAGCTGGATAGAGCGAATGCCTCCGGAGCATTAGGTCGGGAGTTCGAATCTCTCCGGGCGCACCATTTCTCCCCGAACAGTCCCCCAGGCAGCCCGAGACGCATCCAGGCCCCGCGCCTCTGCCGGGCCCTAAATGCCGGACGGGACGTAACTTGTAGCCCCTGGAAAAGACAGGGACCAGGGTTTGGCCTCGCATGCCGCCAGAGCGCGCGGGCCCAGTAAGGAGTTCATGCACCTCAACTTTGCTTTTACCGCAGTCCAGATTCTTTGGACCCTGACCTTTGCCGTCCACCTCATTCTGCTCGTGGTCCTGCTGGGCCGCGACCGCGCCCGCACCTTCCGCTGGTTCACCATCAGCATTGCCCTCTCTGCGCTGCGGCTGGTCTCCAGCCGCATCCTCTTTGGCCGCCTGCCGCAGATCACCATGGGCGCCATCTTCATCACCCTGGCCGTTATTTCCGCGCTGATCTCGCTGCTGGTGGTGGTGGAAGTGGCCCGGCGCAGCTTTGCCGGAGCCCAGCGGCGCACCGTGTCCCTGTGGACCCTGCTGCTGGTGGTCGTGGGCGGCGTGGTGCTGGCCACCTGGGGCCCATGGCCCGCCTGGAAGACCGTGGGCGTGGACAACCCGCTGGCCACCCTGAGCCTGATGCAGCTGGTAGCCCAGAAGCTCGCCCTGCTGGTGGACGTGCTCAGCGTGGAGTTGGGCCTGCTGGTGGTGCTGTTTGGCCGCCGCTACGGCACGGGCTGGCGCAAGCACGCCTACCAGATCGCCCTCGGCCTCTCCACCGCGTCGCTCTGCCAGATCGCCGTGCAGGTCATCTGGCAGATCATCGCCAAGACCGCCGTGCCGCACTCCATGGCCGACTACGAGCGCATCCTGGGCCTGCGCGACAAGCTGCTCAACGCCAACAACGCGCTCTATCTGGCCGTCTTCGTCTGGTGGATCATCTGGCTCTGGCTGGATGAGCCGGGAACCGCAGCGCAGCAGCCGGCCGAAGCGCTCCCTGCCGGTCAGCCCGCCGAGGCCGCCGCGCTGACCGAATCCGAAAAGCCGCAGGGCGAGTAGCGCCGAACCAACACGCTCCAAGCCAGCAAGGGGGGACAGGCCAAGCCTGTCCCCCTTCATTCTCAGGCCCCTACACCGCGGCGAAGTCGATAAATCCGCGCTCCGGGTCCGTGGCGACCAGCTTCACGGTCACGCGGTCGCCCACGTCCAGCCCGCGCGCGCCGTGCACCAGCATCCCCTCCACGTGCGGATCCAGCGTGCGCACAAACGTGCCGTAGTGGTTGATGCCCGTAACAATGGCGCGAAAGCTCTGCCCGATGCGCGGTTGCAGCACCACGGCGGCAATGCGCTTTTGCATCTCGCGCTCCACCTTGCGCGCCGCGTCTTCCATTTGTGTGCAGCGCAGCGCAATGGCATTCAAATCCCCATCTGAGTACGGCGCCGTAAGACGCGCCAGCCGCGCCTTCAGAATGCGCTGCGTCACCACATCCGGAAAGCGCCGGTTGGGCGCGGTGGAGTGCGTGTAGTCCTGCACAGCCAGGCCAAAGTGCCCGGGCGACACCTCGTCCGGCTTCACCAGCACATACTCGCCCGGCCCCATCAGCTTGACCACCGCCAGCGAGAGATCCGGAAAGCGGTCAGGGTCTTTCTTCTTCTGCTCCAGCAGAAACAGGTTCAGCGCCCTGGAGTCCGGCGCATCGGGCAGCCGCGTGCCCAGCCCCGCGGCCAGCTCCACAATCCGGTCCCAGCGCTTGGGCGTGCGCACCACGCGCCGGATGGAGGCGACGCCCGCCTCGTCAAACATGCGCGCGATCACGCCGTTGGCCGCCACCATGAACTCCTCAATCAGCGAGGTGGCGCGATTCTTCTCCAGCCGCGCAATCTCCACGGCCTCCTCGGCCAGCATCACCGGCCGCGTCTCGATCGTCTCCAGGTCCAGCGCGCCGTGCTGAAAGCGGCTGTCGAGCATGCGCTGCGCGGCCTTGTCCTGCAGCTTGAGCTGCGCGGCCAGCTTGGCATTGGCAGCCACCTTCTCCGGAGCCGGTCCCGTGCCCTTCAGCCATGCGCCCACGCTGTTGTACGCCAGTTGCGCATGGTTGCGCACCAGCGCGCGATACGCCTTGCCGTCGGACACCACGCCGGACTCGTCCACGCAAAACTCAACCACCAGCGCTGCGCGGTCCTCGTTCTCGTTCAGTGAGGTCACGCCCTCTGACAGCTCGGTGGGCAGCATGGGATAAACCTTCACGCCGGTGTACACCGAGGTGGTCTCGCTGCGTGCGTGGCCATCGATAACCGTGCCCTTGTCCACGCGCGCGTCCACGTCGGCCACGCCAATCAGCACGCGGATGCGCCCGTCCGGCAACTGCTCGGCCCACTCGATCTGGTCCAGGTCCTTTGAGGTGTCGTTGTCGATGGAGGACCACAGCAGCTTGCGCAGGTCCTGCGCGCCCGGCGCCGCAGGCAGCGCAGGCTGCGACCGGATGGCGGCAATCTGCTTGTCTGTGCCCTCGGGAAAATCAGGCTGGAACCCGTGCTCCAGCATGGCGGCATGCGCCGCCGTAACAAGGTTGAAGTGGAACGGATGACTGCTGTGCATGGGGGCTTCCGCTCCTCCTGAGTTCAGGGCCAGCGTACCACGCCGAGCCGCGCCCTTGCGCAAAACGCAAAAGGGACAACCGGCGAAGCGGCTGCCCCTTTGCGCGTATGTAGTGTTGCTGCGATTACTGCTGAATGCCCAGGTCCGCCAGCGCCTTCGGCTTGGACTCATCCACCGCCAGCAGGTTGTGGCAGGCCGTGCAGTCCTGCGTAATGGTCTGGCCATCCTTGGTGGAGTGGTCGCCATCATGGCAGCGGAAGCAGCCCGGATAGCTCATGTGTCCGATGTGGTTGGGATGCGTTCCCCATGTGACCTTCATATCCGGGAACACGTTGTCGCTGTAGAGCCGGACCAGTTCCTGCCCGGCGTTCTTCACCAGGTCAGCCTTGGTGGCCAGCACCTGCGGATTGCTGCCCTGGTAGAAGGCCGCAAGCTGCGCTGGAATCTTTGCGCGCGCATCCGCCTGCGATGCGTAATCGGCCTTCAACAGCGCAAGCCCTTCCTTGTGAACCCACGGCAGAGACTGGCTGATTGCGCCCTCGGCCATGGCCCGGTTGAGGGCATCCTCCGGAGTCTCAAACGTGTGAGCAGCGCGATTGTGGCAATCGATGCAGTCCATCAGGCGGCGCTCACCCTGCGGCATCTTGCCATTCAGCGCAGAGGCAGCATATACCGTCTCTGAGCCGTCCGCATTGCGGCGCTGCACCCACGGAATCGTGGTGCGCGTCGCGTCCGTGGTGATGTACTCGATGTGGCCAAGATGCACGCCGTGGATGCCGCTCAGATGCGAGAGCGAGTCGCGCCCGCCCAGGTGCAGCACCACCACACTCTGCGTCTCGGTGTTCTGCTCGTCGTCGGCAAACGTCGACTTGACCAGCAGCTTTTCTCCCACGAACTTGGCCGGCGTGTGGCAGCTCTCGCAAACAATGCGAGCCGGGCGCAGGTTCTTTACCGGAGAAGGAACCGGCCTGGGATAACGATTGAACGCAACCTCGACAAGCTGCTTTGAGCCGTTCACCTTGGCCTCAAAGTACGAGCCCGCACCGGAGCCGATGTGGCAGTCCACGCAGGGAACATGCGAGTGCGCTGAAATTTTGTAGGCCGCGAACTCCGGATGCATCACGTGACACGACTGCCCGCAGAACTCCGGCGAGTCCATGTACGACGCACCGCGATAGCTGGCAACTGAGACCACCAGCAGATTCACAATCGTCGCCACCAGCACAATGTCGATGCCGTGGCGGAAGATGCGGTCGTTGATGTCAATTTCCGGATAGACAGCGGGAATCTTCCGCTTTTCCTGAAGTTTCCTGTACCGGACATACATGCCGATCGGGATCAGGGCCAGGCCCAGAATGAACAGCATGGGCAGGATGAGAAAGAAGATGATCCCAAGATACGGATTGCTGTTGCCCCGGCCGATCAGGTCCATCAGCCAGTAGCCGACCATCATGACTCCGGACGCGGTGGTGATGGCGCCACCCAACAGGCTGATGGGATTATTCCCGAAATACAACGCAGGCCTGATCCAGTGCTCGCGCAGTCTCAGACTTAAAAGAATTGGCACTTTTTCCTCAAATCATGTTTGGGGTGGCCCGCCCGGGGAAAAGGCGGGCCGATGAATGCATGCTACTTCAACGAACGAAAATAGACGACCGCTTCCTTGATCTGCGGATCGGTCAGCTTGCCCTTGAATGCGGGCATCTTCCCCTTGCCGTTCTCAGTGGACTTGATCATCTCGGCTTCCGTAAGCTTCTTCATCTCCGGCGAGCCGAGGGGCAGCACCTTCAGCATCTTGGCGCTCGGCGTATCCGCTGCGCCCTTGGCGCCATGACACATCTGGCACTTTGCCTTGTACAGCGCCTCGCCGGAAGACTGCGCGAAGCTCACGGAACCAGCCAGGCAAATTGCAGCCGCCAGCACCACCATGGATCGAGTTGACTTGGTCATTTCTACACTCCTTACCTTCTTCCCGGCCGGGCATCGGGGTGATTCCCCGCCGGGCAAACCTGCTATCC
This sequence comes from Acidobacteriota bacterium, assembly GCA_021781495.1. GTDB lineage: Bacteria > Acidobacteriota > Terriglobia > Terriglobales > Acidobacteriaceae > Telmatobacter. Next base: position 16,120 of record JAJXWS010000043.1, read on the forward strand.
CTGATAACCCCATCGGCGAGCTACAGTCGCCGACATCTGTTAAAGCGGCCGCCGGATTCCACGAGGGGAAAGACAAAAATCCCCCCGCACGCAGGAACCGCACCGGCCTGTTGGCAATGCCTACTTCAAAAACGTACGGAAGAAGTCCACAGACTCTTTGATCTGTGCGTCCGTCAACTTGCCTTTGTATGGTTGCATCTTACCCATGCCGTTCCGGACCGCGTCAATCATCTGCGCCTCGGTGAACTTCTTCACCTCGGGATCCGTCACCGGCTTTACCTTCATCGCCTTGGCCGCCGGGGTTTCTGCCAGCCCCCTGGCGCCATGGCACATCTGGCACTTCGACTTATACAGCGCCTCGCCAGACGACTGGGCAAAACACACACCACCCGCCAGCAGCAGTGCTGCGGCCAGCATCAGTTGCGAACGAACCATATTCCTCATGGCAAAACTCCCGCATACTCGCCGCCGCACCTCATTCGCCACTGGCACCCACGGATGCGCACGGCTTCTTCGAGAAGAACGTTTTACATTGTCTGCGCCGGTTCTGCAGCTCTGCTTCCGGCGGTTTTGCCGTCCCCGGGGACGAAGGAGTGAACCGGCGGAATATCCGCTTTTCGGTTCACTCCGACTTCCCCGCGAATCAGCCGTTTCGTTAGAACTCGTAATGCAAACCGAGTGTCACATTGTTGGCATGGAAGTTCCGCGGCGCGGTCAGGCCCGAGGACGGCTCGGTCAGACCCGTCGGTCCTGTCAGCGTGGATGAATCGCACGGAACCACCGTTGCGGTGTAGGAAACGGTCGTGCTGCAGAGAGGCGCGCCGGAAGGACCGCCCTCGCCGTAGCCGAAGTAGTTGTACTCTGCCTTCCAGATGAATCCGGGATGAACCGTCCAGGCCAGATTCACAAAGGGCGACTGGTAGGTAGACCGCATCGATCCCAGAACCGACCGCGCGTAATGGAGGAACTCGCTGCCGTCCACGGAACTGACGCGATAGCCGATGTTGGAGTGGAAGCTCTTGTTGGGAGACATCGTCAGAGCCACCGATCCGAACTGCGTCGGCGCATCCTGGAAGTCCCGTGCAATCCACGCCACGAGTGTTGTGGTGCCGCGCCCATAGACTCCGGGGCAAACGTTCGGCGTGCCGTTGGCCGTCAGCGTTGCTACACCGGGATATCCGGGGCCGTTGGCGCCGCTCGCAAAGCAGATGTTGGTCGCCGTGTACACGTCACTGTAGGCGTAGTTGAAATCCACGCCGAAGCGATCATTCGGGAACAACGTCGCACCCAGACCTGCCACACGGCTGTGATCCTGGTGATCGAGCGGCACAATGTAGGAGGCTTCGCCGGCGGCGATGGCGCTGGCATTGTTATTCGTGTTGTTGTGGCGCTCCCGGTCCGTGAACGATCCGGACAGCGTGGCCCATGTCTTCGGCCTGTACATCGTATGCACTCTGTACTGCCGTGTCTGGCGCGGGCTCAGCGGTGTGAACGCGTTGTCGTGATAGAACAGCTCAACCGTGCCGTTGATGTCCCAGTTGTTGCGGGGACGCAGGGCCGCGTTGAAGATGCCGCCGTTCTCCACGATCTCCACGGTGCCGTTCACCGGATCAGCCAGAGCAGCCGGAATCGGTCCCTTGTGAGGAACGCCCTCGCCGATCTTGTGGTCGCCGTAGCGATACGTGAGCGTAAGGGTTGTGCTGGGCGCTGCATTCCAGCTTGCCGTCAGGTTGTTGATCAGGAACGATTGACCAAAATAGTTGTCCGTCAGTACGCCATTGATGCCGTGCGGCAGCGCCTGCGCATTGCCGGCGGTCAGCGGACCGGAGTACGTGATGGTCTGGTTTGGCGAGCCCGGCGTGGACAACGTGGCTGCCGCCGGCAGTGTGGAGTAGCCTGGCTGCTGCACACTGGAGTAGTTCACCTGGTCGGCCAGGCTGAAGGTCTTGGAAGCCTGCCAGATGATGCCGTAGTCCGCCGCCACCACCGCGCGATGTCCTACAGCGTTGCCGTTATAAATGATCGAACGAATCGCGCCCGTCTTGCCCGTTACCAAACCCTGCAAATTATCGTAGTAGTGCGGAAGATTCATGTTGGCAAGGGTGTAGCGGACATCGCCGTTCATCGAGATGTTCTTGATGCTCGTGCTCTGCAACCGCAGAATCTCGGTTGGGAAGATCACGCGCGTTGGCTGACTGCGCATGTAGCTGGTGACCACCGAGCAGGCAGGATTGATGATCGGCAGGCCGCCCGGCGTCTGCGGAGCAGACAGAATGGTGTAGTTGGTGGAGCTGGTGTACGCACTGCCCATGCTGGCCGTATCGCACGCCCCGATGCCGTAGGGATTCTGGCTGTCCCAATTGCCCAGATACGCCTTCGTGCCGTCCGATTCCTGCACCATGAAGCCATTCGGATTCAGCGTGAAGAAGGAGTCCGCCTTGTAGTGATCGACCTGCTCCTCGAACGTGATCTTGGTGCCCGTGACGGGCTTCCAGTCAATCGCGCCCATGAAGTCATCCGTGTTGTTGCGCTGGTACTGCTCCAGCAGCGCGTCGTATTTGAAGACGCCGTAGCCGCCGGGGCTAAGCGTCGGTCCTTCGAACGTGTTCTTGGAGTACTGGAACCGGTACGTCACCGTCGACAGCGGAAAGACTGTCAGGTTGACGTCCGTCATGCGGCGCACGGTGTTGAACAATACCGGCGACTGATTCAGCGTGGGCCAGGCAAGTGAGCCCGTCGGCGCATTGGAGGGGCCGATCGGAATCGACTTTCCGGGCACGATGTTCGGATTGCCCAGCAGATCATAGTCAAAGTACTGGCGATCGCGGCGGAACATTCCAGAGAACTCGTAGATCTTGCCCTTGGAAAAGTCCAGCTTTGCAAAGTTGTTCGGATCGCCGCCGAATCCACTGCCGATGGCCTTCAGGTCATCCACAATGGTGTGCTTGTTGCCCGGCAGAGCGTGCAGTTCAAAGGTCTGTCCCAGCACGCGCGGTCCGGACTGCAGATTGACCAGTGTGCTGTACATGGCCTCACTGCCCGTGCGGCCTACCATGTGCCCGCCCAGGTCCACCGTTTGATGGATCGAGTATCCATCCGGAACCGTCATCGGGGTTGTCTGTGTTGGAATCTGGGCAAGGGCTCTGCCCGCACCCATAAGGAGTACTGCTATCGCAATGAAACCGGCGATGCGCTGGATCATCGCGTTAGAGGGCTGTTGCTTGCACAGCCGACGTAGCCAGCCTAACCTTCTCATCTCAAGCCTCACTTGAAGAACGTTGCTCGCATCGAAGCCTTAAACCCGTTTGCGAAGTTGATTTCGGACCGTGGCCGCGTAGTCCGCTCGTGGAGGGACGCGGCGACGCCCATCAACGAACAAATGCCTGACTGAGGTTCGATCCATGAATCATCGTGTGGCAGGAGATACACGGTGTTGACGTGATCGATCCAGCACCAACTCCATGAACCGTGCCTGCAGATACCGGGCTGTGGCACTGATTGCACAACGTCGCGATATTTGGCATGTTCAGCAGCCTGGCGTTCTGAGAGCCATGCGGCGTGTGGCATGCCGTGCAACCTTCCGCCTTGACCGCGGCGTGCTCAAAGACGAACGGCCCGCGCGTCTCGGTGTGGCACTTGGTGCAGATCATGTTCTGATCCGCCGTGTTCCGCAGGTTGGTGTTCTGGAACGTGCCGTGCGTGTCATGGCAGTCAGAGCACTTCACCAAACCCTCGTTCACCCGGTGATGGAACGGCATGGAGAACGATGGCTTCACGTCCGTGTGGCACTGGTAGCAAAGCTGAGGCTGAGGAGCTTTCAGCAGACTCTCTTCCGTCTTTGCGGCATGAATGCTGTGGCAGCCCGTACAGCCCACGCCAGCCTTCGGATGAGGAGAACGTTCAAAGTTCGGATGCGTGCCCGCATGGCAGCTCAGGCAGCGTTCATCCACTTCCTTGGCCGTGGCCTTGGCAGGATTGAAGATCTTGCTGGCATCCCCGCCTGCATCCACGTGCGCCTTGCCCGGACCATGACAGCCTTCGCACGTCACGCCAGACTTGCCGTGCATCATGGCGATCTTTGTGTGCGGGTTCGAGGCAAAGCCCTTTGCGGCCTCTTCGTGACAAGTGGCGCAGGTGTCTGTGCCGACATAGTCGCCCGAAGGCCCCTGACTGGCCTGTACATTGGCCTGTTTCGCTCCGTGCGCTGGAGCAGCATTTGCAGCGACGCTCAGCATGCCCACGCACAGCAGCAGCATCAAAAACGCTTGCAGCCCCGGCAACCTGCCCGGAACCGCTCCTATCAATCGCGATACTGGCCCATCTCTACGCATCAATTACCACCTCGGGAGCTCTCGTCGCAGCCCTCATTCCAGGTTCATCTGCTCCCTGGCCTTGCCTTTTTCTCTTCCTACTTCCGAGTGTCTTTGCGCAGCCAGATTCACGATGGACCCAGTTAGAAGGTGCACTCTGTGGGGAGCATCACCTCATGGGCGCATACTACGTCTTCCCGCACGACAACACGGTGACGTTCATCACGTTTCGTAAATCGATTGTTTTTGTCCTTCTTTTCTTCACATAAAGTGACACCGCGCTCATTGCGTCTCGCATTGCGAATCCGCCCTTTTGCGCATAACATCGCCTCCGCACTCTAAGTGGACTTACATGCGGTTACCCGCGCCGGATAACTTCGAACGGAGCAACACGACTGCATCCACAAAACTTCTGCAACCCGGCAGACGAAAACCTTGCGATGCCCGGTTCCATCCGCTCCGTCCCACGAGGTGAAAGATGCGTGAGGCCCATCACATCTACGGATGGGAAAACTGAGCGAAACTCCGTATAAGCGAAAGTCTCGTCTACTGGGACTGAAGTGTTTTTGCCCCTCGGAAGCAAACCGCTGGCCGAAGAGGGAAGCTGACGGCTAGGAACAAAGAACTCTGCTGGCGGCACACGGGGTAAGACGATGGCGGACATTCAAATTCCGGTTGAAGTGCAACGACGGCACAAGCACCTGGCCAGGCAGGCGCCCGTAGGATGCGCGGCCTGCGCCAATCGCCGTCCCGGGTGGTTCTGCTCTCTCGGCAGCGCGGTGCTGGCCGATCTGGAGCTGGCCACAAGCACCATCACGCTTCCCGCGCAGGCATCGCTGTTTGCGCAGGGCGAGGATGCCCGCTGCCTGTATCTGATCTGCGGCGGCTATTTGAAGCTCACCGCAGGCAGCCCCAATGACCGCCAGATGATTGTGCGCGTGGCCGGGCCCGGCTCCATGCTCGGCCTCTACGCGGTCCTCTCGCATGGCGTGTATGAGGTCTCAGCCGAGTCGCTGACCACCGCGCAGTTGCGTCCCGTGGAGCGCGACCGCTTCCTCACCTTCCTGCGCAGCCACAAGGAGGCGCAGATGCGCGCCGTGCAGTGCATCTGCCAGGAGTATCGCTTTGCCCTGCAGGATGCCTGCCGCATCGCCCTGGCCGAGACCGTGGCCGCGCGCCTGGGCCGCCTGCTGCTCGAGCTCGGGCACCAGATCGGCGAGCACCTCAACGACGGCGAGTTCCGTTTTCCGCTGCTGCTGACCCATGAGGAGATGGCTTCCATGGCCTGCACCACGCGTGAAACCGTCACCCGCACGCTTGGCCAGTTCCGCAAGGACGGCTGGATCTCCATCGAGGACTCCATCGTTACGCTGCACCAGCCGGACCGCCTGCAGACCCTCACCTAGGGTCCGCTTCACGCGCCGCCGGCCCGCACCCCCGGGATTTGTCGCTTTCGTTCGCTCCTCCAGCAGCGTCCAAGAGCTATCATCTTCCTTGGGAGTTCGTGCAACATATGACCCGTCTTGCGGCTTGTTTTTCTCTTTGCCTGCTTTCCGCGGCGGCCCTGGCCCAGAATGCTGCGCCCGCCGCAGTGCCTGCCGGGCAGGCTGTCACCACCACCGCCTCGCCGGAGCTGGCCCAGTTCCAAAAGCTGGAAGATGCCTGGTCCAACGCCGTTAACATCCGCGACCAGTACGGTCTGGAGCTGGTGCTGTCCCCTCTCTTCGTCGATGTCTCCGCTGCGGGCGACATCACCACGCGCAACCAGCAGGTAGCCGCCCTGGTCGCCGGCGACGACAAGACCCTGCACCTGGAACAGAAGGTCGTCACCATACGCCTGCTCGGCGATATCGCCGTGGCCAACGGAACCTATGAGATGCATCACAAGGGCACCACGGGCCCGGTGGACGAAAAAGGCGTCTTCACGCACGTCTTTGAGCGCGTGCGCGGCGGCTGGATGTGCATCAATTCGCAGCGCACCGTGCTGCGGGCCGACTCCGCCACCAAGGCCAAAAAACCTTCCAGCGCCGAGTCGCCCTTCCACATTCCGCTCTTCTCTCACGGCGACAAGAAGAACTAGGCGCGGACCCGCCGGCGCTGAGCAGAACCGGCGGCGGCGGTCAGCCTGCCCGCCGCCCGGCCTGCACCCGAATCGACACATGCACCAGGCTCAGCGCCGCGGGCGTCACCCCCGGAATGCGGCTGGCCTGCCCAATGGTCCCCGGTCGCACCCGCTCCAGCTTCTCGCGCATCTCGCGGGAGAGGCCGCTGATGGCCCCGTACTCCAGCCACTCGGGAATCGCCACGGCCTCTGCGGCCTTCAGCTTCTCGATGGCCTTCTTCTGCTGCTCCAGGTAGCCGGCAAACTTGATCTCGGTCTCCACGGCCCGCGCCTCATTGCGATGCGCCGACGGCAGCGCCCCGCCCGCGTCCACCGCGGCGGCCATCTCCGCCAGCAGCGGCTCCTCGGCCAGCGACTCGCGCACGGCCGCCAGCACCGGCTCAATGCCCACCTCGGGCCGCTTCAGCAGTTGCGCCCAGGTCAGTCCGGCCACAGACGTCAAGCCATCCGCGCCCAGCCCGTTCAGCCGCTCCAGGTCCACCTTGCGCGTGGTCAGCAGCTTTTCCAGCGCGGCCATGCGCGCCTGCTTGCGCTCGTACTCGGCCCACGCCTCGTCGCCAATCAGCCCCAGCCGGCGCCCGTGCGGCGTCAGCCTGCGGTCCGCGTTGTCAATGCGCAGGTGCAGCCGGAACTCCGCCCGCGAAGTAAACATGCGATACGGCTCATTGGTGCCCTTGGAGATCAGATCGTCAATCAGGATGCCGGTGTAGCCCTCCGTACGATCCATCGTGAACGGCGGCTCGCCCTTCAGCCACAGCGCAGCGTTGATGCCCGCCATGATGCCCTGGCACGCGGCCTCCTCGTAGCCGCTCGTCCCGTTGATCTGCCCCGCCAGGTACAGCCCCTCCATCGACTTCACCCGCAGTGACCGGTCCAGCTCCGTCGCGTCCACGCTGTCGTACTCAATCGCGTAGCCCGGCCGCAGCATCTCCGCGTCCTCCAGCCCCGGAATGGAGTGCACAATCTGCCACTGCACCTCCATCGGCAGAGAGGTGGACATGCCGTTCACATACACCTCGTGCGTGTTCAGCCCCTCCGGCTCCAGAAAAAACTGGTGCTGCGTCTTGTCGGGAAACTTGACGATCTTGTCCTCAATCGACGGGCAGTAGCGCGGCCCCACGCCCTCAATCTGTCCCGAGTACATGGCCGAGCGGTGCACGTTGTCGCGGATGATGCGCAGCGTCTCTGGCGTGGTGAACGCAATGTGGCAGCTCACCTGCGGCTGCACAATCTTTCGCGTGCGAAAGCTGAACGGCGTTGGGTCGGCATCGCCCGGCTGCTCCTCAAACCGCTCCCAGTGGATCGTCCTTCCATCCAGCCGCGGCGGTGTTCCCGTCTTGAGTCTGCAAGTCCGCAGTCCCAGCGCCCGCAGAGCCTCGCCCAGCAGCACGCTGGCCGGCTCGCCGCTGCGCCCTGCGGGATAACGCTCCTCGCCGCAGTGGATCAGCCCGTTCAAGAACGTGCCGGTGGTGATAATCGTGGCTCCCGCCAGCAGCCTGCGCCCGTCGCGCAGCCTTAGCCCCAGCACGCGCCGCCGCGGACGCACCGGCCTGGGCACCTCCGCCTCATCCGTAAACGGATTCGGCTCCGGCCCGCCCTCCTCGACCAGCAGGTCCACCACCTCGGCCTGGCGGATATGCAGCCCCGGCTGGCCCTCCAGCACCTCGCGCATCTTCACGCGGTAGAGCTGCTTGTCGCACTGCGCGCGCGGACTCCACACCGCCGGGCCGCGCGAGGTGTTCAGCAGGCGAAACTGGATGCCGACCGCGTCCGCCACCTCGCCCATGATGCCGCCCAGCGCGTCCACCTCGCGCACCAGGTGCCCCTTGGCCACGCCCCCAATCGCCGGATTGCAGCTCATCTGCGCAATCAGGTCCAGGTTCATGGTGATCAGGGCGGTCTTCAGGCCCATGCGCGCCGCGGCCATCGCCGCCTCGCACCCGGCGTGACCCGCGCCCACTACGGCCACATCGTATTGTTCGGTAAAAGCCATCCAGCCTCTATTCTACGAACTCCTCCCCTGTTGACCCAGCGGGAACGCCGTCCAAATCCCGCATGGGCACTTCATCGCGCCGGTGCTACGATGCCCACATCGCACGCCGTTCCGTCCAAGAAAAAGGAGGAATTGCCGCATGGGACTATCGGATCTCCCACGGGAGAGACAGCCGGAAGCCAGCCCTGCCAGCGCAGGGTTTCCCCCGCCGGCGCAGTCGGTCCAGTCGGTTCAGGAGCTTGCGGAGGAGAACCGCAAGATCCGCCGCCTGCAAATGGTCGTCAACATGGTAATGCAGGTTATCGCGCAGGACGCGACCCTGGGCGTCGAAGAGGCCTCCGCCATGGTGGCGGACACACGCCGCGCCGCGCTGCTCATGTTCCCGGACAAGGAACTGGCCTTCAACCTCATCTACTGGCCACGCCTGCAGCGGCTCATGCGCGAGCGCTACCGCATGCAGTAGTCCCGCGCTACTTGGCCTCGTTGCCCGTCAGCCGGAAGGTGATGGTGCCCCAGAAAAGCCGCGCGCGCATCTGCACCGGCAGGCGGCGCTCGTCGTCCGTGTACCAGATCCAGATGTTGCCGCGGTTCTTCACCACGCCTGCCGCCGCCGTCGGCTGCACCCGGATCGTCTTGAAGGTCCCCAGCGTGGTCTTGATCTCCTCGCGGCCCTCCACCTTCATCGTCACCGGCACGTTGTGCATGGCGTCCACCACCGGCAGCACAAAGTTGTGCCCCACCTCCAGCGGCTGCGACATGGCGTAGAACACGCCCGTCAGCAGGTCCGTCATGCAGCCGGGTATCGGCGACTCCACGTGCTTGGTCTGGCCCGAAACCGGGTTCTTCTCGTCCAGAATCGACTTGTTCTGCCCGTAGTCCAGCCGCAGCGTGGAGTTCAGCTGCCGCCGCCCCTCCACCGTCTGCTTGTCGAACTGGTACGTGCAGCCCTTCGTCCGGTCAAATACGGATTGAAAGTGGTCGCTTACATGGAAGAGCAGATTGATGGCCCCGATTGTGTCCGCGCTGGCCGAGATCCGTTCTCTATCTCCCATGGATTCAAAGCGGATAACCGCCGTCCCCGCCGGGAAAACACGCCAGTCCACAGAGTAAGTAAGCGTCTGCTTCTGCGGAAACGAGAACCCGGTCCGCGGAGGCGGAAGCGGGGCAATTTGCTGTCCCTGCGCTACGGCGGCAAGTGTCAGGACGCAAAGGGAAAGAAATGCAGTCGTACGCGTCTTCACCGTCAGGCGTGGCTCCTCGTCATTGAACTGTGCGGCTTCAAGATGGGCTTAATGGGCCCCGCCAAGAAGGACGCCCAAAGCCGGCCTGAGCAGGAGCAGGCTCAGATAAAGCACCAGTGCCCCTATAGCTGCATTGTACTCGCGATGGCGCAGGTAAAGCTCCAGCGAGAAACTGCCCCGCTCGGCGTCCGTCCGCGCCGGGGTCAGCCGCGGAATCAGCCGCGGCACCCGGCGGCAATAGCCGTCGAAATCCGCAAACGTGGCCCGCAGAAACCGCTCCTCTGAGGCGATCACCGGCACATAAATCACCGCAAAGCCCACCGCCAGCACCAGCGCAAAAGGCCAGCTCTGCAGCGCCACGGCAAACCCGGCGGCAATCAGCATCGATCCTAAATACAACGGGTTACGCGTATGCGCATACGGCCCCGTCTGGGTCAGCTCGCGATTCTTCTTCACATACCCGGCCGCGTAGCCCCGCAGCCAAAGCCCCGGCAGCACCAGCGCCAGGCTCCAGGCCACCGCCGCCGGCAGCGGAGCCCGCCGCCACAGCTCCGATACGTACAGCGCCGCCGCCACAAAGCCCAGCGGCACCCGGATGCGCCGCGCCACGCGCTGCCATCGCGTAATCCAGTCCGCAGGGGCGGTGCTCGCCGTGCCGGGTTGGTTGCCAGGGTTGGTCATAGGGCAGCCTCAGGATAAAGCAGCGCATCGGCCGCGCGCAGCACCTCGTCCGGTTGAATCGTCAGCAGCCCCGCCTCCGGCGCCTCATGGCGCGTATGGTCGCGGCGGCTCTCCGGGCTGCGCAGCACCCGGAAGCGCGTCCCAAACGGCCCATTCCGGCTCGGGTCCGTGGGCCCGTAGATGCCCACCACCGGCCGCCCCAGCGCGCACGCCAGGTGCAGCGGCCCCGTGTCCCCGGCAATCACCAGCGCCACGCGCCGGGTCAGCGCAATCAGCTCGTCCAGCCGGCAAACCAGCGGCAAAGCCTCGCCGCCCGTCTGCCGCTCCAGCGCCTCGGCCAGCGGCTCCTCACCCGGCCCGGCATTCACCATCACCCGGTGCCCTCGCTCGATAAGTCGCTGTGCCACAGCGGCATAGCGCTCCACCGGCCAGCGCTTGGCGCCCCATCCAGCCCCGGGATTGATCAGCACCGCCGGGCGTTCCGGCGCCGGGTCCAGCAGCGCGTCGGCCCACGCCTCCGCCGCAGCATCCACCGGAAGCCACGGCTGCACCGGCTTCAATTCGTCCCCCGCCACGGCCTCGGCCAGCTCCACATCCTGCTCAATCACGTGAGCTCCGCGCGTCATCACGCGCTCTGTAAACAGCAGCCGCGCCGCCCGCTCCCGCGGATTCTCCTCGCCGATCAGCCTGCGGCACCCGGCCATGCGCGCCACCACCGCCGAGCGCACCGCTCCCTGCAGGTCCAGAACCGTGTCATAGTCCCCGGCGCGCAGCGCATGGCGCAGCCCGCGAATCTCGCCCATCGTCTTTGCAGAGATCAGCCTGCGCCGCCACTCCTTGGTCGCGGCCAGGTGCAGGTGGTCCACCAGCGGCTGCCGCGGAGCCGCGCTCTGCGTGTCGCGTCCCCGGCTGTCCGTCGCGGCCAGCAGTGCCTGCCACTTCGGCTCCACCACCCAGTCGATCACCCAGTCAGGATGCGCCATGCGCAGCGCCGTCACCGCCGGAAGGGCGTGCAGAATGTCCCCCATGGCTCCCAGACGAACCACGAGCAGGCGAAACTTGGATCGGGTGTGCAAGTTCTGATTTTCTCACAGGGCCAAAACCCGCCCGCAGCCGAAAGTCCTGCAACGCAAGAACATCGGAGCACCGCCGCCCAGCCGGCCCGGGCCAGGCAGGTCCGGCTCAGGCAGGTCCGGCTCAGAGCCGGAGAGCCGCCAGTCGCTCCGTAAGCCACTGCAACGCAACGGCTTCGTCCTCCAGCTCTACGCGCAGTTGCGCCGTCAGCACCGGCACGGATGCGGGAAACGCCTCCATCTTCCCGCGCAGCCGCACGGCGTCCTTCTCCGTGGTCACAAAGCTCGCCGCCCGTGCCTCCCGCGCCGCCGTCAGAATCCGCTGCAGGTCGTCGCTCCGGTACGCATGGTGGTCCGGAAACGCAATCCGCCCAACCAGTTGCAGCCCCGCCGCCGCCAGTCCCGCAAAAAACTGCTCCGGCTGCGCGATGCCGCAAAACGCAACCACCGGTCCCGGCGCCTGTGGCGCCTCCATCACCCGCCTAACGCGCCACACCGGCCCGTTCCACAGCGCCGGCTGCCCCGCCCCCGGCTGCTCCCGCAGCACCTGCTCCACCACCGGTTCGTCGCTGTCGATCGCCACCATGCTCGCCCGCCGCATCGCCGACAACGGCTCGCGCAGGTTGCCGCCCGGCAGCAGGTCGTCCACCAGGTCCCGCCGATGCACCAGCAGGATATCCACATCGCGATGCAGTTGCCGGTGCTGAAAGCCGTCATCCAGCAAATGCACCCCCCGCTCCGCCTGCGGAGCATCCGCCTCCGCCATTGCGCCCGCCGCGTAGCGCTGCGGAGCCACATACACCGGGCCCCCCGCCTCCCCCGCAATCAGGAGCGGCTCATCGCCAAACTCCGCCGCGCTCCCGGCTGCATCCACCCGCGCGGCCTCCCGGCTCTCGCGCCCGTAGCCGCGCGACAGCACGTCCACGTGGAACCCGTTCCTGCTCAGCAACCTGGCCAGTGCAATCGCCATAGGCGTCTTGCCCGCTCCGCCCACAGAGAGGTTGCCGATGCTCACCACCGGCCAGCGCAATCGCCGCACCGGCTCCCAGCCCTTCCGCAGGCGCAGCTCCCGCAGGGCCAGCCCGCCCATGTACAGCGGAATCAGCGGAGCCAGCCACGGACGCCTCATGCGCCACCCTCCCCGGCGGCCAGCAGCCCCCGCAGCGCCTCCACCGTCCGCGCCGTCGCCCCCGCCTGCCGGTCAAACACCGCCCGTGCGCGCTCCCCCATCGCCGACGCCGCGCCGGGGTCGCCCAGCAGCTCCAGCAGCTCGGCGGCCAGCTCCTCGCGCGCGGCAATGCGAACCGCCTCGTGCGCCCGCAGGTCCTCCGTTATGGCGCGAAAGTTCGCGTAGTGCGGACCCATCACAATCGGCACCCCAAACTGCGCAGGCTCCAGCGGATTGTGTCCACCCGCCGCCACCACACTGCCGCCCACAAAGGCCACCGCCGCCAGCGAATACACCGCCGCCAGCTCGCCAATCGTATCCAGCAGCACAACCTGGCCCGACTGCAGCGTCTCGCCGTGCCACTGCGACCGCCGCACCCACGCCGTTCCGGTCCGCTCCAGCAGCGCCGCCACCGCGCCAAACCGCTCCGGATGCCGCGGCGCCAGCACCAGGGCCAGCCGCGGGTCCGCCGCCAGCAGGCGCGGCCACGCCGCCAGCAGCGCCGCCTCTTCGCCCTCCAGCGTGCTGCCCGCCACCACAAAGCGCAACCCCGCGCCGGCCGTCCGCAGCAGCCGCGTGGCGTCACACTCGCCGGCCGCCCGCACGTCAAACTTCAGATTGCCCGCCACCGTCACCCGTTCCGCGCGGCAGCCCAGCGCGCGCAGCCGTTCGGCGTCCGTCTCGCTCTGCGCCAGCACGCGGCTCAACCGGCTCAGCAGCGGCCGCCACACCCCGCGCAGCGCCCGGTAGCGCGGCCACGAGCGGTCAGAGACGCGCGCATTCGTCACCGCCACCGGCACCCCGCGCCCAAAACATCCGCTCAGCAGATTCGGCCAGAACTCCGTCTCTGCCAGAATCAGCATCCGCGGCCTCAGCGCCTTCAGATACGCCCGCACCGCCCACGGCAGGTCCAGCGGACAGTAGAAGACGCGCTCCGCCCCAAAGCGCTCCCGCGCCAGCGCCTGCCCTGTGCGCGTAGTGGTGGAAACCACCACGCACGCCCCGGGAAACGCCCGGTCCAGTTCGCCCACCAGCCGGCTCACCGCCAGCACCTCGCCCACAGACACGGCATGCAGCCACAGCACGGGCCGTCCCGCCGCCCGCGCGCGCAGCCCCGCCGGCACGCGGCCCAGCCGCTCCGCCAGCCCCTCGCGATACTTGTGCGTAGTGGCCATGCGCCACATCCACCACGGCGCGCTCACCACCAGCGCCGCCATCAGCGCCAGATTGTAGAAAAGCAGAATCATGCGATACGGAAAAAGCCTTCCCCCGGTCTAACCCTCAAATGATACAGTCGAGCACGATGAGAGTTGTCCGAGGGCTTCCGCTATTGGCACTGTGGCTGGCGCTGCCGGCCGTCGCTCGCGATCACACCCCGCCGCCCGTGCAACCCGCAACGTCCTTCGCCGCCGTCGAGGTGCACGAAAACGAGAAGGTGGCCATCGCCGCCGAGCCGTATGACACCAAGGAGAAGGAATCCATCTTCCGCGTCGACTACCTGGCCCACGGCGTCATGCCCATCCGCCTCATCGTCACCAACATGGGTGACCGCTCCATCTCCCTGCGCGATGCCCGCATCCTCTTCCAGACCGCCGCGGGCGACCGCATCCAGGCCGCCGAGCCCGAGGACGTGGAACGCCTGATGACCCGCAAGGAGCGCATGGGCGGCAAGCTTCCCATGCCCACGCCCCTGCCGCCCATTCACCTCAAGCCCAAGGCCAGCAATAAAGAGATCGAGGCCGACTTCAATACCTTTGAGTACCAGGCGCTCGTCGTGGAGCCGCACACCACGCAGGCGGGCTTCCTCTTCTACGACGTCTCCCAGCTACGCAATCCGCTCCACGATGCCAAGCTGCACCTGCACCTGCTGCGCGACGCCGACGGCCAGGAGCTGTTCTACTTCGAGATCCCCTTCAACAAGTACCTCGAGTCCAAGTCCAGCCAGATGCGCTAGCTCACTCGTAATACGTCGCGGTCGTCGTATCCGTCTCCCAGATCGTGCAATCCTTCACGCGCACGCGCCCCTGCGTCATGCCGTGCAGCTGCTCGTTCGTCTGGTCGTAGAAGTACCGGGCAAGGTTTTCGGCTGAGGGGTTCAACACGGTAAACGGCTCCAGATCGTTCAGCATCTGGTGGTCAATGCGGTCAATCACCGGCCGCAGCACCTGCTTCAGCAGCTTGAAGTCCAGCAGCAGGCCCGTCGCGTCCAGCTCGCGGCCGCACAGCGTTACGCGAACCTTGTAGTTGTGCCCATGCGGATTCTCGCACTTGCCGTGGTAGTTGCGGAGGTAGTGTCCGGAGGAGAAACCGGCCTCCACGGTGACTTCATACATCGCGTTCTGCTCGTTTCCTGGGGGAAGAGATCCCTCTCCTCCATTTTACGGCCTGTCGCTGCGACGTCTGCGCCGCGCCGCCATCCGCGCCTCTTCGTTGCGCCGGTCCACCTGCTCAAACAGGTTGCTCAGCACGCCCACCAGCGCAGACGTCAGCCCCACCAGCAGCAGAATCAGCGCCACCGTGCGCCATAGCGACGCGTTCGCCGGCAGCCCCGGCTGAAAGCTCGACGGCACCAGCGTCATCGCGCCCGACACCAGCGCAAAAAACACCAGCGTCGCCGCCAGAATGTAGAAGTTGCGTGACATGCCTTCCGCCCTGCTGCGATTCTACGGCGTCGCGTCCGCGCGGCAAAGGTCGCCGCTCTGCACCTGCTCCACGCCCGCCCACGCAAAGTCCCGCTCCGCCGTGGCCACTGAGTCCTCCAGGTCAATCGCGCGGCAGCAGTCCGGAATCACCACCGCCGGCAGCCCCAGCCGCCGTGCATCCAGCGCGGAGTAGGCCACGCAATAGTCATACGCCAGCCCGGCCAGAAACACCCGCCTGAGCTCCCGCTCGCGCAGATACCCGTCCAGCCCCGTCGGCGTCCTGCGATCATTCTCAAAAAAGGTGGAGTACGAGTCCACGTGCGGGCGAAAGCCCTTGCGCAGCACCAGTTCCGCCTGCGGCAGA
>JAJXWS010000044.1 GCA_021781495.1 Acidobacteriota bacterium
GAGCGGCATTCCCACCATCTACACCACCACGCTGCTGGCCGGCGAGCGCTCCGGCAATCTGCAGGAGGTGCTCGAGCGCTACATCGGCTTCCAGCGCATCTCGCTCACCTTCCGCAAAAAGCTCACAGCCTCGCTCATCTATCCCAGCCTGCTGCTCACCCTTGTTTGCGGACTGCTGATCTTCATGTTCACCGTCGTCATTCCGCAGTTTGCCGAGTTGTATGACCAGATGGGCTCGCAGTTGCCCGCCATGACCATCGGCCTGCTCAGCTTCGGCAAGTGGACACAGCACAACATCCTCTGGCTTGCGGCCATCGCCTTGGCCATCGGCCTCGGCGGCTATCGCTTCGCCGTCACGGAGCGCGGGCGCGACTTCGTCGACGGATTCCGTATCGGCCTGCCCGTCTTCGGCAAAATCTGGCTCAAGTACCAGGTGGCGCTCTTCGCCCGCACGCTCTCCACCCTGCTTACCGGCGGCCTGCCGCTGGTGCCCTCGCTGGAGACGGCGGCGCGCTCCATCTCGTCGCGGCGCGTATCCAGGGCCGTGCTCACCTCCATCGAATCCGTGCGCGAAGGCAAAAGCCTCGCCGACTCGCTGACGGCAACCAAAGTCATTCCCGACATGGCGACCGAGATGATCTCCGTGGGCGAGCAGACCGGCGCGCTGCCGGCCATGCTCAACTCGGTGGCCGAGTTCTTCGAGGAAGACGTGGCCACGGCTCTCACGGCGGCGCTGGCCCTCATCGAACCTGCCATTCTCATCGTCATGGGCGTGGTCGTGGTCTTCATTCTCATCTCGCTGTACCTGCCCATCTTCTCGCTGGGCCAGGCCACAGGCGGGCAGGGGTAGGCAAACATGGCAGACGCAAACACACTCATCTCGCCCAACGGAGCCATACCCGGCAGCGCCGAAGAGCGCGCGCAGGCTGAGGCGCTGGCCCGCCGCTATCGTGCCGACTTCGTCGATCTCAAGCACTTCAAAATCCAGCACGACCTGCTCCGCACCGTGCCCGTCGAGCTGATGTTCCGCTACAACTTCGTGCCCATTGAGCAGCAGGGCGACGCGCTCGTCATCGCCGTCAGCGACCCCTCCCGGCTCATGGTGCTCGACGAGATCGCGGGCCTGCTCGGGCACCGCATCATCGCGCGCGTGGCCACGCTTTCGCAGATTACTGACCTGCTCAAGAAGACCGAGCAGTCCCAGCGCGTGCTCGACGAAGCCAGTGAAGGACTCACCTTCGACGTGCTCAGCGGCGAGGAAAACGCCGACGAAAACATCTCCATTGAGAAGCTCACCAGCGACGAAGACATCAGCCCCATCATCCGCCTCGTCGATACCACCATCTTCACCGCACTCGAGCGCCGCGCCTCCGACATTCACATCGAGACCTACGACGACTCGCTGCACGTCAAGTACCGCATTGACGGCGTGCTGCAGGAGGCCATGGCCCCCATCGCGCGCGAGCACCACTCCACCATCCTGTCGCGCATCAAGATCATGAGCGAGCTCGACATCGCCGAGCGCCGCGTGCCCCAGGACGGCCGCTTCCGCGTGCGCTATAAAGGCCGCCTCATCGACTTCCGCGTATCCATCATGCCCACCGTGCACGGTGAAAACGCCGTCCTCCGCGTCCTAGACAAGGAGTCGATGAGCGAGAAGTTTCGCAACCTCACGCTTGACGTCGTGGGCTTTGCCGAAGAGGACCTGCGGCGCTTCCGGCGCTACATTCGCGAGCCCTACGGCATGGTGCTCGTCACCGGGCCCACCGGCTCCGGCAAAACCACCACGCTCTACGCCGCGCTCAATGAGATCAAGAGCGACGAAGACAAGATCATCACCATCGAAGACCCCGTCGAGTACCAGATTCGCGGCATCACCCAGATTCCCGTGAATGAGAAGAAGGGCCTCACCTTTGCGCGCGGCCTGCGCTCCATTCTGCGCCACGATCCGGACAAGATCCTGGTCGGCGAAATCCGCGACCAGGAGACGGCGCAGATCGCCATCAACTCCGCGCTCACCGGCCACCTGGTCTTCACCACCGTCCACGCCAACAACGTCGTGGACGTGCTTGGTCGATTCCTCAACATGGGCGTCGAAGCCTACAACTTCGTCTCCGCGCTCAACTGCATCCTCGCGCAGCGGCTGGTCCGTACCATCTGCGATTACTGCGTGCACACCGTCCGCCACCAGGACGACCTGCTGCTGCAGAGCGGCCTCGATCCCGCCGAGTGGCGCGACTTTCCTTTCCGCGAAGGCGCCGGCTGCATCGAGTGCGGCGGCACCGGCTATCGCGGCCGAACTGCCATCCACGAGCTGCTGGACTTGACCGACCCGATTCGTGAGCTGATTCTGGAGAAGAAGCCCACCTCGGAAGTCCGCAAGCTGGCGCAGAAGGAAGGCATGACATTCCTTCGCGAGTCCGCGCTGGACCGTGTGCGGCGCGGGCTCACCACGCTGAAAGAGATCAACAAAGTCACCTTCATTGAGGCATCGCGCTAGTGAGTTCCATTGTGAGCAAGGTCAAACCCGGATCGCTGCACGGCGGCCGTCCGCCGGCGGCGGTGGAGCTTGCGCCGGAGGGTGTGCTGGCCGCGGCGCTGCACGGCCGTGGACACGCGCCGGCATACGCCTTTGCGCCGCTGCCCGCGGGCGCTCTCAAGCCCGGCATCGCCGAGGCCAACCTGCCTGCGCCCGATGCCGTGGCAGAGGCCATTCGCACCGCGCTTGGCGAGCTTTCCCCGCGCACGCGCGCCGTCACCCTCGTGCTGCCGGATACAGCCGCGCGCGTCTTCGTGCTGGACTTTGATTCCCTGCCCTCCAAGACTGCCGAAGCGCTCCCCGTCCTGCGCTTCCGGCTGCGCAAAATGGTTCCGTTTGACGTGGAGCACGCGGGCATCAGCTACCAGATCCTCTCTGAGAACAAGAGCGAGTGCCGCGTCCTCGCCGTCGTCATCCCCGGCCCCATCCTGGCCGAGTATGAGAACGTGGTGCGCGAGGCCGGATACGATCCCGGATCCGTGCTGCCCTCCAGCCTCGCGGCGCTGGCCGCGCTGCAAACCGAGCAGCCCGTCCTCGCCGCATGCCTGCATGGAACGGCCCTCACCACTTCGATTACCCACGGAGACGACCTGCTGCTCTACCGCACCATCGAGCTGCCCGAGGATCTCGCCCTCCAGTTGCCTGAGGTGCAGCGCGACATCGCTGTCGCCGCGGCCTACTTTGAAGACAAGCTTGCCCTGCGGCCCGATCGGCTGCACTACGCTGGCATCGGCACCGCAGAGGGCTTCGCCCGCTGGCTCAACGATCCAGAGTTGAAGATCGTGGAGCTCACCGAGCGGCCCACCACCGGCGCCGCCACAGCCCTCGGCAACCTCAGCCTTGCCGGTATCGCCGGAGCGCTGGCGGGAGCAGCCTGAATCCATGCGCATCTCCATCAATCTCGCAACCCGCCCCTTCGCCGACCTCGGGCCCGCGCTCAAGCAGATCCGCATCGCCATGGGCGTGCTCGTACTGGTCGCGCTGGCGCTGTGGCTTGGCCTGCGCGCCCTGCATCAGAAAGCGGAAGCAGCCCGCGCGCGCGACCACTCGCTCGACGGCCAGATTGCCCGCGTCACCGCCGAACGCCAGGGCTACCAGGCCATGATGCACAAGCCCGAGAACGCCGCCGTCCTCGCCCAGGCCGAGCGCCTCAACCAGCTCTTCGACGAGAAGGCCTTCTCCTGGACCCTCGCCATGGAAGACCTGGAAACCGTGCTGCCAGGCGGCGTGCAGGTCACCACGCTTGAGCCCACCCGCAACAAGGACGGGCACATCTCCGTTCGCCTGCGCGTGCTCGGCCCGCGCGACCGCGCCATTCAGCTCGTGCAGAACCTCGAGCACTCCCGGCGCTTCCTTCAGCCGCGCATCGTAGGAGAAAGCTCCGAGAGCGCCTCCGGCCCCAACCAGCGCATGGAGCCGGTCAGCGCCTCCAGCCGCGTCAACTTCGATCTGGTGGCCGACTACAATCCGCCGCAGCCCGGTGAAGACGCCCCAGGCAAAGCGAAAACCGCCGGCAAGCCCACGGCCAAAGGCTCCACCCCGGATGCATCCGCGCCGGCCCAGTCCGCACTCAACGCAGGCCAGCGCCGCCGCCCCTACACCGGAGACGCCAAGCCCATCAGCAAGCCCCGCGCGGGAGGTGTCCGATGACCAATCACGCTCCGTCCATCTGGCGTGACCGGCTGCGCTCCCCGCTCACCTGGCACTACGTGGGCACGGCGCTGCTGGCCGTGCTGGTCATCGCGCTTGCTGTCCGCCTCGGGCTGGATTGGTCCGCCACCAACGGCAGCTCCACGGATGCGCTCGTCGGCAAGCAGGTCGAGCTGAAGGCGCTGAATCTGCAACTCGCTCCGCTGCGCGGTCTGGACAAGCGCGTCGAGCAGTCCCGCGACGAGATGCAGGAGTTCTACTCCAAACGCATTCCCGCCAACTACTCTTCCATCGCCACGCGCATCGGCGAAATCGAGGTCAAGTCCGGCGTGCACCTCTCGCGCGTGCAGTACGCGCAGGGCCCCGCGGGAACTGACCTGACTGAGATCACCATGGATGCCGGCATCAGCGGCGAGTACCCGCAGATCATGCGCTTCATCAACGGACTCGAGCGCGACGAAACCTTTTTCGTGATTCGCGCCATGGCCCTGACCGGCCAGCAGGCCGGCATGGTCAATCTGCGCCTGCGCGTCTCCACCTGGCTGCGCCCCGCCGATGCCGCACAGAGCGGACTGCCTCCGGCAAAGGATCAGCCCGACAGCACCACCACGCCCGCAACCACACCTGCCAAGGAGGGTGAGTAGCCATGGCCCTCGCTCTGGGAACGGAAAACAAGCGCCAGGTCTACCTGCTCATCGCGCTCGCGCTCGTCATCGCGGGCATCGGCGCATGGGAGCTGTTCGGCTCCTTCTGGGGCGGTTCTGCCCCGGCCCGCACCGCAGCGCCCACGCGGCCTGCTGCATCCAGTGCCGCAGCCACGGCCGCTGGACCTGCCGCCGAAAAGCTCTCCAGCGCCGGACTCGACCCCACCCTGCACCTCAAGGCGCTCGCGCAAAGTGAAGACGTCGTCTACGCCGGTACCGGCCGCAACATCTTCTCGGCAGACTCCGCTCCGCAGGTGGCCATCGAGACCCCCGTCAAGAGCGCGCGGGCAGACAAGCCCTCCGTCGTGCTGCCGCCCGCCCCGCCGCGTCCCCCCGCCATCGACCTCAAGTACTTCGGCTATTCCGAAGGCGGCAACAAGACGCTCAAAGCCTTCCTCGTCCACGGAGACGATATCTTCATGGCACGTCCCGGCGATATTGTGGACAACCGCTACAAGATTGTCTCCGTCATGCCGGGCAGCGTGCAGGTCACGGATCTGGGCTACAACAACACCCAAACCCTGCCGCTGGCATCCAACTAAGCAATGCGCCACCAACCGCCAACACGCCGTTGCCGGCCCTCGGAAGAGGGCTATCTCCTGGTTGCGGTCATCGTGCTGCTGGCGCTTCTCATCCTCAGCCTGTCGGTGGCTGTCCCCCGCGTGCGCGACGACATCCAGCGCGACCGCGAGGTGGAGACCATGCACCGCGGCAAGCAGTACATCCGCGCCATTCAGCTCTACTACCGCAAATTCGGCGCCTATCCGCCCAACGTCGATGCACTGGTCAAGACCAGCGAAATCCGCTTCCTGCGCAAGCGCTACATCGATCCCATGACCGGCAAGGATGACTGGAAGCCCGTCCTCTTCGGCCAGAACAAGACGCCCACCGCGATGGGCTTCTTTGGCCAGCCCATCGCGGGCTCATCCGTGGCTGGCACAGGCCCCGGCGGCGCAGCCGGCATCGCCGGAGCATCCTCTATCGGCGGAGCTGGTTCCACCCTTGGTTCCTCGCTCAGCACCGGCATCGGCTCCTCGGGTCTCGGCGGACTCTCCAGCAGCCCCACCGGCTCGGCAACGACCACCACCTCCGCGGGCGCGGCGGGCAGCACCTCCGCCAGTTCCACCTCCGGCGGCACCAGCGGCCAGACCTTTGGCGGAGCGGGCATCATCGGCTTCTCGCCCGGTAGCCCCCGCCAATCCATCCTGATCTACAAGAAGAAGAACCACTACAACGAGTGGGAATTCACCTACGACCCCATGTCCGACCAGTCCCAGACCACCGGCAACACCGGCGCCATCGGGCAGCCCGCCAGCGGAATCTCCACCGGCATCGGCGGTGGCATTGGCGGCGGAATCGGCGCCCCGACCGGCGGCGCCGGCATCGGCGGTGGCATTGGCGGCGGAATCGGCGCCCCGACCGGCGGCGCCGGCATCGGCGGCGGCATTGGCACCAGCCCCACCACGCCCATCACCACGTCTCCGCAGCAGTAGCCTGCGCCTGCCCCATAAACGCGCAAAGCCCGCTCCCCGGCACAGGGAGCGGGCCTCGACACACGAGAGCCAATCAAAAACCGGCAGTTACACGTTGAATGAAGAGCCGCAACCGCAGGTCGACTTCACCTGGGGATTGTCGAACTTGAAGCCGGCGGCCTCCAGCGTCTCCACGTAGTCCACCGTGCAGCCGTTCAGGTACATAAGCGACGTGGCATCCACGTACACCTTCAGGTCGTCAAACGTGAAGACCTTGTCCATCATGCCGCTCTGGTTCTCAAAGGCCATCGAGTACTGGAAACCCGAGCAGCCTCCGCCCACCACGCCAATCCGCAGTCCCGAGGGAAGCGGGTCCTGCGTGGCCATAATCTCACGCACCTTGGCAATGGCCTGGGGGGTCAGGGTAAGGGGTGACTTCTTGGCGGTTTCCTGCGTAGGCGTTGCGGTTGTTGTGGCCATGGATTCTCCCGAATCTTGAAAATTCTTGCTATTCAAAGTAACTGTAACGCCGCCTCCACCGGGGATTCAAGGCCCGATGTACCGGCGTCTTTCTGTTGGATGCGTCTCCGGCCAAAAAGTCGCAATCCGCTCCCTCCGCGCAGTCCCGCCTAAGCCGCTGAAAAGGCAGCGCCTGCCCCGTGCTCGTCCGGCCGCCCCAGTGTCCGCTCTGCGCATATTCCCCGCCGCCCACCCGTTTCACCTGCTGGAAAATGCGCCAGCGCACGCCGGAAGCGGGAACATCACGCGACGCTTCATGGGGAATTGACAAAAGCAGAAACACTCGTGATTTTTGTCACCACAACTGCACATCTCCGGGACTATGATGTTCAGCCGTAGGATGCCTCGACTTCCGCAGCCGGGGCTAATTTGCGGTCACCGCAATCGGGGACCAGAAAGTCTCAGGGAGGTGGATATGACATTTGTTCCTGTCATGTGGGCTGTTTGGGGAGTGCTGGTACTCATTACGGCGGCACTCTACGTGTACCGGTCAAGCCTGACCAAGGACGAAGAGGACCAGATTTTCCTGGACGATTCCTTTGATCACGAACGTGTGGCTCAGGCGGCCATTGTAGCCAAAGTCAACAAGATCCAGCCCATCATGCGGTTGTTTCTGGTGCTGGTTGCCGTAGCCTCGGTAGTCGTCGTCGGCTACTACGTGATGGACATCATCAATCGGCTCCGGTAGCGCCTTTCTCTCGGACTTCCAGCAGCGCCGGCCGGGGCAGCCTTCGGGCAACTGTCCACGGCCGGCGCGCTGGACCTCGGCTCCGCTACTCCACTTCCTGGCGGGCCCGATATCCATCGCGCGCAATAATGTCGTACTTCAGCGGTTTGTGCTTCTCGTCCTGCATGCGCAGCGGGTGTCCTTCGTCGTCCACCAGTTCCACGCGCAGCTTGCGATACGTCCCGTCCTGCTTGGCGTCAGTCGGGTGATACACCAGCTGATACTTCGAGCGGATGGCCTGGTTGATGGATCCGAAGATGTCCGGCAGTTCGCCCTCAAACCGCGGAAAATAACTCATGCCGCCGGTCAGCTTGGCGAAGGTCCGCATCTCGTTGTCTGCCTGCAGATAATCCATGTCGCGAATCTGGTTGCCCCATCCCGGCATCCCCTCGGTCACAGCGCGCAGCGCCCCGCCGGTCGAGATCGTAAAGATGGTCACGTCCGGCGTCGCCTTCACCTTCTGCAGAATCTTGTCCAGCGTGATGCGCGAGAAAGTGTCACGTCCTGAGGCAATCAGAATGATGTACTTGCGGCCCTGAATGCGTGTCAGCCGGTCCTCAGCCTCGTACAGCGCGTCAAACAGGTTGCGCTCGCTGAACCCCGGTATCACGAGGGAATTGATGGCGTTCAGCAGCTGCCGCTTGTCCTGCGTAAAGTCCAGCACAATCTGCGAGTGCATGTCGAAGGTCATCAGGGCCACGTAGTCCTGCGGCCGCAACTGCTGCGCAAACGACCACGCCGCATTCTGCATGTCGTAGATGAAGTAGTAGTTGGTTGAAGCAAATTCGCACAGCATCAGCGCCGTAATCGGCGCCTCCACGCGCTTGAAGCCGATTACCTTCTGCTCCACGCCGTTTTCATACACGCGAAAATTCGCGGGCTTCAGATTGGGCACAAACTGGCCGGTCTTCTCCAGCAGCACGCCCACATCCACCGTCACCTCCGGCACGTCCACGTGGATCGAGTAGTTGCTCATGCCCTCGGGATTCTTGAACTCCGGCCGTGCCGGGGCGGGAGCAGGTGCCTCCTCCGCCTTGTCCTTCTTCTTGGGCACCACAATGTCGCCCGTATCGCCGCTCGGCCCGCCCGCCGCCGGAGGCGTCTGGTCCTGCTGCCCCGGCGCAGGCTGCTGCGCGGGCTGGTTTTGCGTGGGCTGGTTCTGCGCGGGCTGGTTCTGCGCGGGCTGGTTCTGCGCCACGCCCCACGGCGCAGCAAGAAGAATCACGGCCACCGCAACCATCGCGGACAACCGGAGACGCGGAACATCGGAGAAAGACAGGCGCACCTTGGACATGACGACCTCTGCATGCAACAGCATACGGGATGACCCGAAGCGTGTGGTAACCGGAGCGCGGGAGCGTAACCAGTACTCGGGCGCGGCGTCTAACAACCTGCAACTTTGCCGGTTCGCCGGGGAATCGAGCGCTCGGATCCGCCCCACCGCCGGTTGTACTCTTATAGACGTGAAATCGCGCCCCAGGGGAATCCCGTTTCGCCGCGTCCTGCCAATCTTTGCGCTGGCCGCCGCCCTCGCGCCCTGCCGCCTGCCGGCCCAGGCCGCCGCCGCGCCTGCCGGCCCTCCGCCCTCCACCGGCGGATTCTTCCCGCTCAGCGACGTACACCGCGGCCTCATGGCCACCGCCTGGACCGTCTTTACCGGCACCCGGCCTGAGCCCATGCAGGTGCAGATTCTCGGCGTGCTGCGCGGCGCGCGCGGCCCCGGGCACGACATGATCCTGGCCCAGCTCATCGGCGCCAAGCCGGAGTACACCGGCGTGGTCGCCGGCATGAGCGGCAGCCCCGTCTACGTGGGAAACCGCCTGCTCGGCGCACTCTCCTACCGCATCGGCCAGTTCAGCAAAGACCCCATCGCCGGCATCACGCCCATTCAGCAGATGATGGAGGTCCGCGACCTGCCCCTGGACGCCGCGGTTACCCCCACCGCCGCGCCCGCCCCCGCCAGCGGCGCCAGCACCAGCGGCATGACCTTCCAGGCCATGGAAACCCCGCTCGTCATGAGCGGCTTCCGCCCGGAGGCCATCCGCCTGTGGCAGAGCAAGATGGCCGGAACCGGCCTCGACATGGTCGCCGCCGGGGGCGTGGGCCAGACCTCCATGCCGGGTAAAGACATCTCCTCCGCGGCCATGGCCAGCGTCGTGCCCGGCTCCGCCGTCAGCGCGCAACTGGTGCGCGGCGACCTTGAGATCTCCGCCACCTGCACCGTCACCTACGTGGATCCAAAGCAGTTGCTTGCCTGTGGTCATCCCATCCTGCAGGCCGGCCCCGTCTCCCTGCCCATGACGACCGCCGACGTGCTGGCCACCCTGGCCTCCCCGCTGAACGCCTTCAAAATCATCAACACCGGCGAGCTCATCGGCGCCTTCACGCAGGACCGCGACTCGGCCATCGGAGGCGTGCTCGGCGCCCATGCGCACATGATCCCCGTGCACATCACCGTTCAGGAGCCTGCGGGCACGCGCCACGTCAACCTTGAGGTGCTCGACCTGCCCACGCTCACGCCCCAGGCCCTCATGGTGTCCGTCTACAACTCGCTGCTTGAGTCCAACAACAGCACCGCGGAGACCAGCTACCACCTCACCGGAGACGTAAACGTAGCCGGCTATCCGCCCGCGCCGCTCGATCTCTGGACCTCCGCCGGCGACGGCTTGCCGGCACAGCTCGCCACGGCCCTGCAGGCCGGCGAGCGCTTCTCGCGTCTCTACGCCAACGGAACCCGCCAGGGCGCCATCCGCTCCATTGACCTCCACGTGGAAGCCATCCCACATCGCGTCCGCGTCGATCTGAGCGCCGCCCGCATCGTCGGCAGCAACATCGTGCACGCGGGCGACACCGTCACGGTGGAGGCTACCCTGCGCCCCTGGCAGCAGCCCGAGCGCAACGTGCGCATTCCCGTCACGCTGCCCGCCCGGCTGCAGGCCGGCAATCTGCGCCTGCTGGTCTCGGATGCCGGCACGCTGGACCGGGTTCTGGATCAGCCCCGTCTCGGCGGCCGCCCCGACGATATCGATGCCGTCCTGGCCAAAGCCAGGCAGACCCACCCCGCCAACCGCATCTACGTCAGCCTACTGGTGCCGGAGGCGCAGGCTAACGTCGATGGCCAAACCCTTTCCAGTCTCCCACTTTCCATGGCCAACGCCATGGAGCCCATGCGTTCGGCCCAGGATGCCACCCTCAACGGCGAGTCCGCCCTCGTGGCCGGCGACGCCGCCGCCGACGGCGTCCTCAACGGCTACCAGGTGCTCACCCTGCACATCGAGCCCGGAGGCGGTTTACACTGATTGCGGCGGTATCCATCCCGCCGGATTTCTTTGAGGCCATGTGCGCTCATCCCGCACAGGTTTATTTGCTAGCACCTTAGCGAGGACTGCGAGAAGATCATGAGTCTGATTCAAGGACTTGCAGCTCACGCCGCGGGAGCCGAACTTTTGCCTTTTCGCTACGACCCGGGTGAACTGGGCCTGCACGAAGTCGAAATCGGTATCTCCCACTGCGGCATCTGCCATAGCGATATCCACCTGATTTCCAACGACTGGGGCATCAGCCAGTATCCGTTCATTCCGGGCCACGAGGTCGTCGGCACCGTCACGGCGGTTGGCTCTGAGGTTGGGTCGCTCCAGGTGGGCCAGCGCGTCGGCCTGGGGTGGCAATCCAACTCCTGTGGACAGTGCGAGTGGTGTACTCGCGGCATGGAGAACCTGTGCCCCGCCGCTGAGGCTACCTGCGTGCATCGTCACGGCGGCTATGCCGACCGCGTGCGCGCCAATGCCCGCTTCGTCATCCCCATTCCCGAGGCGCTTCAGAGCGACGAGGCCGCGCCGCTCCTCTGCGGCGGCATCACCGTCTATAACCCGCTGCGCATGCAGGGCATCAACCCCGCATCCCGCGTGGGCGTCGTCGGCATCGGCGGCCTCGGCCACCTCGCCATCCAGTTCGCGCGCATCTTCGGCGCTGAGGTCACGGCCTTCTCCACCTCCGCCGCCAAGGAAGAGGAAGCCCGTTCGCTCGGCGCGCATCACTTCGTGAATACCCGCGAAACCAAGGCCATGCGCGATGTCGCCAGCACCTTCGACTTCATCCTGAACACGGCCAACGCCGACCAGGACTGGTCCACTTACGTGCAGGCTCTGCGGCCCACCGGTACGCTGTGCTTCCTCGGTGTTCCGCCCTCGCCGGTCAACGTGCATGCCTTCCCGCTCATCTCCGGCCTGCGCTCCATCACCGGCAGCCCCGTCGGCAGCCCGTACCAGTTGCGCGAGATGCTCGACGTCGCCGCCCGCCACGGCGTCAAGGCACAGATCGAGCGCTTCCCCATGGCCAAGGCCAACGAGGCCGTGGAGAAGGTGAAGAAGAACAAGGTTCGCTACCGCGCAGTACTGGCGAACTGACCCCCCAGGGCGCGTGCAGCCGCTTGCGGTCGTGCGCCCTTTTCCTTCAGCGGAGACCTGCCCATGACCGGCGTGCGCATCGACAAGTGGCTCTGGGCGTCCCGCTTCTTCAAGACGCGGGCACTGGCGTCCAAAGCCTGCGACCTGGGCCGCATTCGCTCCAACGGCGTTGAGGCCAAGCCAGCCCGCGATGTGCGCACCGGCGACATGCTCCACATCCGCAATGAAGGCGGCGAGTTCGAGGTGGAAGTACTCGCCCTCAGTGAGATGCGCGGCCCGGCGTCCGTTGCGCAATCCCTCTACCGCGAAACCGACGCCAGCCGCGAGCAGCGCCTCCGGCTTGCCGAAGAGCGCAAGGCCATGCAACTCTACGCTCCCCTGCCCGAGCGCCGCCCCACCAAGCGCGACCGCCGCCGCATCATTCAGTTTCGCGGCGGAGCCTGACCCTGGCCGCGCAGCCTCCGCGCCGCTGTGCCTGTCGCGGCCAACTCTAGTAGACTCAACGGCAGAATGTGTCCCTCGTCTCGCTCCGTCTGCCGGGTTCTCTCTGCATGGGCGCTGCCCGTGCTTGCGGTTGCTGCGATTGCCTCCCTCCCTCATCCGGTCCGCGCCCAGGGCACGCACCTCTGGGCTCAGTCGCGGCTTGAGGAGTTCGAGAAAGGCACGCCCAAAGGCGTGGCCCTCGGCAGCGACGGACACCTGCGCCAGGGCCCGGGCCTCACAGAGCGCGTCACCACACCCTCAACCTTCGTCTGGTCGGTCGCCGTGGACAAGCGCGGCAACGCCTTTCTCGGCACTGGCTCTCCCGGCTCCGTTCTCCGCGTGGCAAAAGGCGCGGCGGCCTTCCCCTTGTTTGAGACCCGCGATCTCAGCGTGCAGGTGGTGCGCATCGGCCCCGACGGCGCCCTCTACGCGGCCACCGTGCCCGGCGGCAAGGTCTACAAGCTCAACCCCGACGCCACCGCCAAAGTCGAGGAATCCTCCGCCACCGTCGTCTTTGACGCCGCAAAGCTCGACGGCGCAAATAGCAGCGAGCATCGCTCGCACTACATCTGGGACATGACCTTCGACGCGCAGGGTCGCCTCTACATCGCCACCGGTGGCCCCGCCGCCGTGTATCGCGTTGACCCCGCCCACCCAGCCGAAAAGCCCGAAGAGTTCTTCAAGAGCGACGATCAGCACATCCGCTCGCTCGCCTGGGACGCTCACGGCAACCTCATCGCGGGCACCGATGGCTCAGGCCTCGTCTATCGCATCAACCCGCAGGGCAAGGGCTACGTGCTCTTCGATGCGCCGCGCCGCGAGATCACCTCCGTCGCCGTCGGCGCAGACGGCACCATCTACGCCGCAAACGTGGGCGACAAGAGCCGCAATCCTCTGCCGCCGCTCCCCCTGCAGGGCATGGCCACCATCACCTTCACCGTTGTGCAACCCGGCTCTCTGCAGGCCGCCAACGCAAGCACGTCCACCCCCGAGGGCACTGACATCTACGCCATCCAGGAGGGCCAGGCCCCACGCAAACTCTGGTCCGGCAAAGAGGACGTGGTCTACGCTCTCGCGGAGCGCCCCGACGGCCTGCTGGCCCTCACCGGCAATCGCGGCCGCATCTTCCGCATTCAGCCGGACGGCAGTTACGCCGACCTCGCGCATCTTGAAGCGCAACAGGGCCTCAGCCTCGCCGTGGAGAGCGCACCCGGCAGCGCAGGCGACGTCCTCATCGGCACCGGCAACACCGGCAAGCTCGTCGCGCTCGGCGCCGCTCCGCAGCATGAGTACGCCAGTGATGTGCTCGATGCCGGCGCCCTCGCCCGTTTCGGACGCATCGAGGTCGAGCCCGGCTCCACCGGCTACACCCTCTGGACCCGCACCGGCAACGTCGAGCAACCCGTTCGCGGCTGGAGCGATTGGGAACCCCTCAAGGACGGCGTCATCGCTTCGCCCGCCGGTCGCTTCCTCCAGTGGAAGGCCGAACTCGCCACTGGCGGCAACCTCGGCAGCGTCGGCGTCAACTACCTCCCCGCCAACGCGGCTCCCGTCGTCGATGACCTCGTCGTGGTCGCTGGGGCGCGCATCAGTACCTTGACCGCCCAATCCAGCCAGCAGACCGTCAGCATCACTTTCCCCACCAACACCACGACCACCCCGGCCGCCACCTTTGACGCCTCCGCCTCCACGCCGCTGCAAGCCACCAGGGACCGCACATCCGTCACCGTGCGCTGGGCTGCGCATGATGACAACGGCGACGACCTCACCTACAAGCTCTACCTGCGCGGCGATGACGAGCATGTCTGGCGGCTGCTCAAGGACAACATCACCGACAAGGCCTACAGCTTCGACGCAACTCTCATCCCCGACGGCGGCTACCAGATCAAGGTCGTCGCATCCGACGCGCCCTCGCACACCCCCGGCGAAGCGCTCACCGGCCAAAAGATCAGCGACCGCTTTGTCATCGATACCACCCCGCCGGTCATCAGCAATCTCAAGGTCGCGGCCCAGGCAGCCCACTGCGCCAGGCCGCCCTGCGCGATCGTCCAACACGTCAGCCTCGATGCCCAGGATGCCTCCTCGCCCATCGGTCACGCCGAGTACTCGCTCGACGCAGGCCCGTGGCAATACTTCGAGCCCGTCGGCGGACTCTCGGACGCGCCGCGCGAGCACTACGAACTCGACCTGCCCGCATCGGCCTTCGCGCCCAAACCCGGCCAGGGCCCGCAGCCGGCCGAGCATCTGCTCACCGTGCGCGTCTATGACCGCTACGAAAACGTGGGCGTAGCCAAAACCGTCTTCGACACTGCGGCAAAGTAGGTGCCATGCGCTTCGAACTGTTTGTAGCGGCGCGATATCTCAAGGCCAAGCGCAGGCAGGCCGTCGTCGGCGTGGTCACCAGCATCTCTGTCGCCGGAGTCGCCGCCGGTGTTGCCGCGCTCATCATCGCGCTGGCCATCACCAACGGCATGCGCCGCGATCTGCAGGACCGCCTCCTCGGCTCCTCCGCGCACGTTGAGCTCATGCGCGTGCAGTCAGACGGCATCAAGGACTGGCGCCCCCTGCTGGAGCGCCTGCGCCGCGTGCCGCACGTAACCGCCGCAGCCCCCGGCCTCTACGGACAGGTCCTCGTCTCGCGCGGCCCCCGTGCCGGCTTCGCCCTCATCAAGGGCATCATCCCCGCCGAGGAACGCACCGTCAGCAACCTGCTTGACACCATCACCGCCGGCTCCACAAAAGAGTTGGAGCCCGAGCAGCCCTCCGCGCAGTCCAGTACAGCCGGCGATCCCCTGCCCCAGCCTGCCAACTCGCCTTATCCGCCGCTGGTTCTCGGCAAGGATCTCGCCGAGCAGATCGGCGCGCAGGTCGGCGACAGCGTTCTCGTCACCAGCCCGCAGGGCGAGCTCACGCCGCTCGGCCTTGCGCCCAAGTACCAGCGCTTTCGCGTTGTCGGCATCTATCACTCCGGCTTCTATCAGTACGACGCGGCCATGGCCTTCATGCGCCTGGCCGATGCGCAGCGCCTCTTTAGCGAGCCCGACCTGCTCTCCGTCATCAGCTTCAAGGTGGACAACCTCGATCGCGCGCCGCAGATTGGCCGCGCCATCGAGCAGGCCGCCGGCAAGGGCTTCATGACCACCAACTGGATGGAGCAGAACCGCGAGCTCTTCCGCGCCCTCAAGCTGGAGCAGGTCGTCACCTTCATCGTCATCGCCCTCATCGTCATCGTCGCCGCGCTCAACATCCTCATCGCCCTCACCATGATGGTGATGGAGAAGACTCGCGACATCGCCGTGCTTATGAGCTTCGGCGTACAGCCCGGTCAAATCCGGCGTATCTTCCTTATGCAGGGGCTGCTCATCAGCATCCTCGGCACGGCCCTCGGACTCCTCCTCGGCTACTTGACCGCGTGGGCCGGCGGCTACTACCACTTCATCCATCTCTCCGCTGAGGTCTACTCCATCGACACGCTTCCCTTCGCGCCGCGTCCTCTCGACGGCGTCATCGTCTCTCTGGTGTCGATTGGGATTTCGCTGCTGGCTACGCTGTACCCATCCTCCGCGGCGGCACGCGTGCTGCCCGCAGAGGCGCTGCGCTACGAGTAAAGCATCTATCCGAAATGCCGCAGTTGCTACTGCGGCGTGATAATCCCGCCCACCGCGTGGCGTCGCGGCAGCACGATACCCCGGTGATCCACCTCGGCCGCGGGCTTTGCCGGCGCAGGCACGCTCTCGCGCTCCACCAGCGCTCCGCCGCACGCAGGACACCAGTCGGCCTTCGTCTCGTCCGCCAGCACCGCGCGGCAATGGCTGCAGATGCGCTCCATAGCCCCAGTGTACCGGATGTTCCCGCGCTACGCCGCCGGCTTCATCATCCGCGCAATCTCCAGCGCCCATCCGCGAATCGCCGCCCAGTCGCGAATATCCGCGGGCGGAATCTTCGCTTGCACGCTCGCCGGCAAATGCCGCGCCAGGCTGAACGGAAACGTCAGATGTTGCATATCCCACCGGCCGCCAAAGATGTGCAACTCTGCGATCTTCAGCCACCCATAGCGCCTGATCTGCTGCTCCGCCTGCTTGCGCGCCAACTCAAAGTCCTTCGCGTCGGGCCTCGTCGGGCCCAGCACAAACAGCCATGGACGCATGCTTCCCAGCCGCTCCGCATGCTCCTCCACAAACCGGTGAAACTCCCGCGGCAGCTTGCCGCAGTAGAGCGGCGCGCCCAGAATCACCGCCGAGTAGCCCTCCAGGCTCTTCAACTCGGCCATCGCCATCGCGCTCGCCGCTAGCCCGGCCTCTTGCATCGTGGCTGCAATGGATTGCGCAACCTCAGCGGTTGAGCCGCCGCGTGTTGCGTAGGCAATCAAAATGGAGGCAGACATCGAACGCGCCTCCTCTCCCGTGCTGCTATTGTCCGCCCGGCCGTCATCCGCGTTTGTGCCACGGGTCACAGCCTGCCGTCTCTGCCTCCCGCGCACTACGTCTGCCGCCCGGTACACTGGAGATATGCACCCTCCCGTTCAGCTTGTGGCCATTGACATGGACGGCACGCTGCTGCCCACCTTTTCGCAGTCCGTTAGCCAGCGTAATGCGGCAGCGCTCCGGGCCGCGCAGCAGGCCGGCGTTACCGTCGTCATCGCCACCGGCAGGCGGCAGGCTTACACCGCTCCGCTGCTCGAAGGCCTCCAACTGCGAGCGGATATGCCTCTCATTACGTCCAATGGTGCAGTGACCCGCACGCTGGGCGGCGAGCCCATGGACCGCTCCCACCTGCAAGCGCGCGTGGCACGGGAAATCTGCGGCTTGCTTCGTCCCTTCGGCGCTCTCGTCTTCACCTTTGACCGCCCCGGACGAGGCGAGCTCGTACTGGAGGATATGGATCAGGCGCACGGCCGCATCGCTCTCTGGGTTGAGGCCAATCGCAAGGCGATTGAGGTCGTCAAACCGCTGGAGGATGCGCTCCGCGACGGCGAAGATCCCATTCAGGGCATGGTGGCAGGCGGACTCAGCAAAATGCGGCTCGCGGAGAAGGCTCTCAAAACCAGCGTCTGGAGCACCGCCTGCGAGTGCGTGCGCACCGAGTACCCCGGACGCGATCTCTCCATTCTCGATCTGTTGCCGCCGGGCGTCTCCAAGGGCTGGGCCTTGCAGCGCCTCGCGGCCAAACTCGGCATCGACCGCAAACAGACCATGGCCATCGGCGACAACTGGAACGACGTGGACATGCTGGAGTGGGCTGGCCAGGGCATCGTCATGGGCAACGCAGCGCAGGATCTGCGCACCATAGCAAAGACGCGCGACTGGAAGCAGGCTCCGCCCAACGATGAAGACGGCGTGGCCGTCGTCCTCGAAAAGGCATTGGCGCAGCGTGCCCGCGCACAGGCCTGAGCTTAAGTTACCGGTATCCCGATTACAGGAGCAGTCATTGCGCATCGGCACACATCTCTTGCTGGCAGGCATCACCCTCGCAACGCTTGCGCCACCGGCGCACGCCGCTGAGAGCGTCCTGCTCGCCAACGGATTCGAGATGCGTTGCGATCATCACGCGCAGATCGGCAAGCGTGTGCGCCTCTACCTCAGCGCAGGAGGTGACAGCTACATCGAGCTGCACCCGGAAGAGATCGCCTCCGTCACGCACGTCCCGGACCCGCCGCCTCAGCAGCAGCCACCCGCCGCGCGCGAGGCCGCAACAGAAGCCCGCCTCACCCCGGCCGATCTGCGCCAGATGCTCTCCCGTGCCGGGCAGGCGCACAACATCGACGTCGATCTGCTCGCCAGCATCGTCAAGGCAGAGAGCAACGGCAACACACGCGCCGTCAGCCGTGCCGGCGCGCGCGGCCTCATGCAGCTCATGCCCTCCACCGCAACCGGCCTCGGCGTACAGGACAGCTTTCAGCCCGACCAGAACCTGCGCGGAGGTTCCGCTTATCTCGACGAGCTGCTCACTCGCTATCACGAGAATCTCGCCCTCGCGCTGGCAGCCTACAACGCCGGTCCCGCCGCCGTAGACCGCTATCATGGCATCCCGCCCTACCGCGAAACACGCATCTACGTGGCCCGCGTCATTCACGAGTTCAACCGCCGCGTGCTGGCGCGCGAAGCCCAGGCCCGTCGCGCAGCCGCGCAATCCTCCGCCGGCGCCGCCATCTCTCCCGCATCCCCTGCCGGGAACCTGTAGCAATACCGGAATCGCGATTTCAGGACAGCGACACCCTCAAGCCCGATGCTCTCCAGTCGACACGACCACCACGAGGCGTCGGTGGCCTCGCAATATCGCAAGAAAGGCACATCCGCCCCGGAAGCGCCTTAGAATAACTCTTGGACTTCAGAAGCGGGGGAACGCTTGAAGAAACATCAGTGGATCGTGGGCCTGGTGGTGCTGGCCGGCTTGGTCGCGCTTTTCGTGTGGGGACGCCAGCGGATACATTTCGACTTCGGCGTCTTTCGCGCGCAGCTGGCCATGGCCGACTGGCGCCGCCTCGGCATCGGTGTAGCCTGCATCTATGTGGCGTATGCCATTCGCAGCGTCCGCTGGTCCTTTCTGCTGCGTCACAATAAACAGGTTGCTCCCTTTTCGCTGCTTGGCACGCAGGTCATGGGCTTCACCGCTGTTGCCCTTATCGGCCGCGTTGCAGATCCCGTGCGCCCCTATCTCGTCTCCAAGAAGACCGGCCTCCCGCTCAGCAACCAGATCGCCGTCTACATCGTCGAGCGCCTCTTCGATGCCGGCTCCATGGCGCTCATCTTCTCCGCCACCATCCTGCTCAGCGCATGGTTCGGCCAGCCCGGCACGCTTCCGCATCCTGAGCTCGTCAAGAAAGCCGGCTACTGGGGCATGCTGCTCACCCTTGCCGGCGCGCTCTTTCTCGTCGTCGTGCGCCTGGCCGGCGGCATGGTGGCCACCTTCTTTGAGCATGCGTTCGGCATCTTCTCCCGCAAGCTGGCCCAGGCCGCCGGCCACAAAATTCGCGCCTTCCACAGCGGCCTGGACACCATGCGCTCTCTCACGGACTTCGTCGCCGCGGCCTCGCTCTCCATCGGCATGTGGCTGCTTATCGCGCTCTCCTACCTTGAGACGACGCTGGCCTTCCCCGCCAGTCCGCAACTCGCGGCCATGACTCCCGCCAAGGTCGTGCTCCTGCTCGCCATCAGCGGCGGAGCAAGCGTCCTGCAACTCCCCGTGCTCGGCTGGTTCACCCAGATCGGCATCGTGGCCGCGGCCATCACCGCCGTCTTCAGCGCCGCACCCGAGGCCGCCACGGCCTGCGCTGGCGCGTTGCTGCTGGTCACCTTCCTCAGCGTTGTCCCCGTCGGCCTCATCTGGGCGCAGTTTGAAAATGTAAGCCTGCGCAAAGTCACCGTGGAAAGCGAACACGCAGAAGAGGAATTGGAAGCAGAAGAGGCCGTCAGCAAAGGCTGATCTTCATCCCCGTTCCGCGCTCTCCGCCGCCGGATTGCTGAAGCGCAGGCTCTCCGGCGCAACCGCTCCGCCTGTCAGCAGCATGCTCATCGCCTGCTCCATCGTCAGGTCCGTCTCCACCACGCGGTCCATCGGCAACACCTGCAGAAACGCCGACGTCGGATTGATCGCATTCGGCAGCAGCACCGCGGCAAGCTCCTGCCCGGTCGCGCTGTCGGTCAGCGTGCGCGTTAAAAAGCCCACGCTCTTCTGCCCCACAATCGGAAAGTCCACCAGCACCACGCGCTGCCCCGTCTCCTTCTTTGACATCATCGTGTCCAGCAGTTGACGCACAGACGTGTACACCTTGGCCACCACCGGCAGCCGCTCCAGCGCCGCCTCAAACAGGTTGAAGACCTGCCGTCCCACCACCAGCGATGTCAGCCGCCCCAGCAGATACAGAGCAACCAGCGTAAGCGTAATCGCCAGCGCCGACTGGAACCACGGCTGCGCCAGCCATTCATGCGGAAAGAACGGCGCCACAAAGTGAATCAGCGGAAGCCCCGCCTTGGCCAGATCTCCCAGCACAAAGCTGAATACCAGCCACGTCACAAACAGCGGCCCAATCGTGATAATGCCTGCGAGGATATTGCGCTGCAGATCGCGCAAAGGGTGTGTCAGTACCGATTTCACGCGCCCCTCCTGGGAACGAGCATACGCGACCGGGCCGCTTCCTCATGCGCCGAATCGAGCACCCCGGTCCGCCGCCTGCCAACATCGTCCATGCGAACGCGGAGGTCTGCAACCTTGCAGCATCTCAAAAACGCCACGCCAACTTTGGAATCGCCTTAAGATAGCAAGGGAGACGCTCCACGCATGAACGAGCACGAGCAGCCGCAGCAGGAACCCGCAAACCCCACCG
The DNA here is from genome assembly GCA_021781495.1 of Acidobacteriota bacterium. Lineage (GTDB taxonomy): Bacteria > Acidobacteriota > Terriglobia > Terriglobales > Acidobacteriaceae > Telmatobacter. The sequence continues at coordinate 20,824 of JAJXWS010000044.1, forward strand.
CTCCCGCAGCCCACAGCGAGCCTCCGCAGCAGGCCCTCGTCAAGCCGGCACGTCCCGCCGCGCGCGGCAGCGCAGCCGGCAATCTGCAAAAAGCCGCCAGCGTCGTGCGCGCCGTCATGCCCGTGGTGCAAAAGATGCTGCCCCTGCTCGACGGCAACGTCGCCGCCGTGGTGGCCAATCTGCTCACGCCCGGCTCCTCCGCCTCCTCCGCGCGCGTAGATCTTCAGCCTATCGAGCACGCGCTGGCAAAGCTGCAGGTAGAGCAGCGCGAACTCCGCGGCCAGCTCAGCGATCAGGCCTCCACCATCCAGCGCATGCACCAGCAGCTCTCCGCCCTTCGCGATGCTGCCGAGCGCAGTGAACAGCAGTTGGAAGAGATGCGCAACGAGCTCGCATCCACCCGCCGCCGCATCCGCGTCTTCTCCTGGATCGCCATCGGCGCGCTCGTGCTGTCGCTCCTCGCCAACATCCTGCTCGCGCTGCGCCTCGCCCACCTTCTGCCATAGCGCGGCTGCGCACAATCCCTGCCGAAATGCCCGCCGTCCCTCCGCTCCGCCTCCCGGCTCCCAAACCCGCCTGCCCTCACAGGTAAATGTTTACACCGGCATTGTGGCCGTAAATTCCACATTGCCAACAAGTCTGTTGCTTCTGCAAAATCTATTTCTAGAAAACAGACATCCTTATATCAACTTTGTGATGGCTGGTGTTGCCAGTCGTATTTTGCGGGGGCTAGTATTCCGGGTAGTTCAATTGGGGAATATGTGCCCTGTGTCACGGTGCAGTTGTTCTTCTAAGTTCACAGAGCTTCACTAACGAGCAGGCGCTTACCGGCGTCTGCACACGGAGTGCCCGGTCATGGCATGGTATGCCTACTGCATTGGTGAGAAACAAGCCTTTCCAGAATTAGCCCGTCATCGCAAACCAGTTCCTTTGGAATCTGTCCTCGGGGTCAGCGGAAATCAGGTGTTTCTGTATCCTGCCAGCGACCTCGCCGTGATCGTTAGCGAACACAACCCGGCAGAGTCGCTCGGACAGAAATCCGGCGTCGATCATGCCCGGGTCATCGCGGATTGCTTCCGGCACTCCACAGTGCTGCCCTTCCGGTTCGGCACCATCTTCAACGACGATGAAAGCCTCCGCAAGTCCATCCGCTCTAACCAGCGCCAGTTCCTTTCCAATATTGAAAAGCTGCGCGGCAAGACCGAGATGCACCTCAAGATCTTCGTCGACGACTGTTGCGGCCGCGAAGCCAGCCGCCATGCGCCGGCCGAGGGCGTCGGACGCGAGTACCTGACCAATCTGCGCGAGAACGCGGCACGCCAGCGCGAGCGCCAGACGCGGGCCCGCGCCGTCAGCTTCCAGATGCACCGCCTCTTCATTCCTCTCGATGAAGAGGTCAGCTGCCGCCTGACGGAAAGCGGCAAGATGGTGCTCGACATCGCGCACCTCATCGACCGCAAGTGTGTGGAGCGCTACCAGAACAAATTCGCCACCACCAGTGCGATGATGCGCGACTGCCACCTGCAGCTCTCCGGCCCGTGGCCGCCGTATCACTTCGTGCATCGCCTCACGCGTGGAGCGCATGCTCCCGCGCACGCCACCACCCATGCCACCGTTGGTGACAGCACCATTGCTGTGCCGGTAAGCGCGCCCGGCGTTATTCCCGCAATGGTCTAAGCGGAACCCGTACCAAAAGAAAGCCCCGGATCTTCCGGGGCTTTTCTCTTGTGCAGTTCTTCCTTGTGGCTCAGTGTGTGCTCGTCGTGCCTGCACCCTTGCGGCGCGTCAGCACAAACGTGCTGCGCCGGTCCTTTGAGGCGCGATCAATCTGCTTCCAGAACCCCACAAAATAATCGATGGCAGAGATCGTCGACACCAGCACCGTAAAGTAAATCGCCGCAATCGCAATCCAGTTCACCGGTATCACCAGCAACCCGAACTGCCACTGGTACCAGTGATGCGCCAGGATCGCCGAGACAACGGAGACGATCTGGGTCACCGTCTTCAGCTTGCCCAGATCGCTGGCCTGGATCGTGAATCCCTCCGACGAGGCAATCGACCGCAGCCCGGAGATAAGGAACTCGCGGCCCACGATCACCACCGCGATCCACACCTTCACCACCTCGGGGTTATAGGCCACCAGCGCCACCAGCGCCGCCGTCACCATAATCTTGTCGGCCAGCGGATCCAGCAGCATGCCCATCGTTGTTATCTGCCCGCGCTTCCGCGCCAGGTAGCCGTCCAGCCCGTCCGTAATGGACGCCAGCACAAAAAGGACCGATGCCAGAATCTCCTGCTCGCCCAGCGGTCCCTGCCATGGAAAATGCGGCGACAGGATCCACAACAGCAGCGGGATCATGACGATCCGGCTCATCGTAATGGAATTGGGAAGGTTCACGTTCTTGCGCCCAACCGGCCAGGGCTGCTCCGGTAAAGGTCCATTATTGCACCGCTGAGAGAGTTGCGCGGCCGCAGGCCACACCACAGGTAATCAGTCGCCACGGTTTCCCATAGCGTGCAACGCCAAAGGTTGCCCCAGCGCAAACGCCATGCTAGCCTAATTAGGACTAAATCAGTCGTAGTTTGATTCTTCCTGCGTCGCACAGCGCGCGTGCCCAGCTTGCCACACGAGCCACAGGCCCCGTAGCAAGCCGCCTCGCCGCAGCGTGGCCGGGCAAAACAAGAGAAGCAGCGGGCCCGATGGAAGTCTTTTGGCGAAGAGCCACCGGGACCGCCGAACCGACAACCTGTGAGCTGACGGTTTCCTCAGCATAGCGGAAGCCACGGCCACCGTTCCAGAAAGGCACCCAAAGGATTCAGATGGCCATGTTTCGTTCTCGCTCCGGCGAGCGGCTCTGCCTGCTTGCCGCCATCGCCTGCATCCCCATTCCGTTGCGCGCACAGGAGCCGCCCTACTTCGTCACCTACTCGCAGGTGCTGGAGGAGCCCGGCAACCTTGAAATCGGCCTCAAAGGCCTGACCGCTTCGCCCAAAGGCGCCAACGCCTTCTTCAGCCCCACTCTTGAGCTTGAGTATGGAGCCACCGCCTGGTGGACCACCGAGCTCTATCTCGAAGGCCAGAAGACCAGCAACGACTCCGCCCTCTTCACCGGCTTTCGCTGGGAAAATCGCTTCCGCGTGCTGCCCACCGAGCACCGCGTCAACCCCATCCTCTACATCGAATACGAGGACATCAACGGCGCCGACAAAAGCCTCCTCGAGGTCGTCGGCCACGACGGCCTTGCTGATCTGCAACCGGCCAACGCCAAGGGCCGCGCCGAAGTACAACGCGAACTCGAGGGCAAGCTCATCCTCTCCAGCAACGCGCGCGGCTGGAACTTCTCTGAGAACTTCATCGCAGAGAAAAACCTGATGGGCGGCGCATGGGAGTTTGGTTACGCCGTCGGCGCCAGCCGCCCGCTCGCGCTGGCCGCCAGCAGCCGCCGATGCACCCTCTGCCGGCGCAACTGGAGCGCAGGTGCCGAGATGTACGGCGGCCTCGCCACCGTGCACGACTTCGGCCTGCACGACACCTCGCACTACGCCGGCCCCACCGTGCAATACAACACGCCGCACGGCCCCACCATCGGCTTCTCGCCGCAGTTCGGCCTCAACAGCAACAGCGCCGGCGTCCTCTGGCGCTTCAACGTCTCGTATGAGGTTCAGCAGTTCCGCGATCTCTTCAGCCGCAGGGAGGCGCAATGAAGATGCACAAGCCTATCTGGTCTGCCGTCGTCCTTCTGCTCGCCGGCGCCACGCTGCTCTGCGCCGCGGATGGCGCATGGTTGCGCAAGGTGCCCGATGCCGACCGCAAGCGCGTCAATCCCTACGCCGGCGATACTCAGGCAGCTGCCGCCGGCAAAATCGTCTTTGCGGAGAACTGCTCCAAGTGCCACGGCGACGACGCATCCGGCAAGCGCAATCGCCCCAGCCTGCGCAGCGTGCGCGTGCAGCAGGCCACCGACGGCGAACTCGCCTGGCTTCTCCGCAATGGCTATGTATGGAAGGGCATGCCCTCCTGGAGCGCCCTGCCCGAGCAGCAGCGCTGGCAGGTCATCGCCTATCTGCGCACCCTGCCGCCGCAGGCGTCCTCCGCGCAATAGCATCCGCGCAAACGCGAAAGAAAAAGAGCGGAATGGAAACATCTCCATTCCGCTCCGGTCTGTCGTCGCGCAGGCGGCTTCGTTATGCGTAGATGCCGCGCTGCTTGATGGTGAACGCCACGCGATCAATCGCCAGCATGTACGCCGCAATGCGATTGTTCACGTTATGCGCCTCGGCATAGCGAACCACGTCGTCAAAGCTGTCGCGCAGAATCGCCTCCAGCTGTTCGTTGACCACGGCTTCCTTCCAGAAGTAGCCCTGCCGATCCTGCACCCACTCAAAGTAGCTCGCCGTCACGCCGCCCGCGTTGGCCAGGATATCCGGCACCACAAAGATGCGCTTCTCGGCAAGAATCTCATCGGCCACGGCCGTCGTGGGGCCATTCGCGCCTTCCACCACAATGCGCGCCTTCAGCTTGTCCGCATTGCGGCTCGTGATCACGTTCTCCGTCGCCGCCGGTATCAGGATGTCGCAATCAGACACAAACAGCTCATCGCTCGGCATCGCCTCTGCGCCGCGGAAGCCCAGCGTCGTCCCGTTGCGATACTTGTACTCGATCAGCTGGTGAATATCGATGCCGTTCGGGTTATACAGGCCGCCGTCCTTCTCCGCGATGCCCACAATCTTGTAGCCGCCCTCGGCCAGCAGCCGCGCGCTGTGCGACCCCACGTTGCCAAAGCCCTGGATCACGATGCGGCAGCCATCCACCGGGATGTTCAGGTAGCGCAGGCTCTCATCGCACATCACGCGCACGCCGCGCCCCGTCGCCTCCAAGCGCCCGCGCGAGCCGCCGATGTTGATCGGCTTGCCCGTCACCACGCTCGTCACCGTCCGGCCCATGTGCATCGAGTAGGTGTCCATGATCCAAGCCATGGTCTGCTCGTTTGTGTTCATGTCCGGCGCGGGCACGTCCTTCTCCGGCCCGATGAAGTCTATGATCTCTGAGGTGTAGCGCCGCGTAATGCGCTCCAGCTCGCCCTGGCTCAGCGACCGCGGATCGCAGATCACGCCGCCCTTCGCTCCGCCAAAGGGGATGTTCACCACCGCGCACTTCCACGTCATCCAGCTGGCCAGCGCGCGCACCTCGTCCAGAGTCACCTCGGGCGAGTAGCGAATGCCGCCCTTGCCCGGCCCTCGCGCAATGTTGTGCTGGACCCGAAAGCCGGTAAAGATCTCGATCTGGCCGTTGTCGAGGGTCACAGGAAAATGAACGATAATCTCGCGCGCGGGCGTTCGCAGCAGCTTCCACAAGCCTTCATCCAGGTTGAGCTTGCGTGCTGCAAAGTCGAACCGCGCGCTCTGCGCCTCCCAGGGATTGATTTCCTGGTCCAGCGTCACGTTCGGGGTAATCGATGGCATAAATCTCTCCAATTCTCTTCCCTGCCGCTCAGGGATGGCGTCCTCGGGACTGCCCCACCCATGCAATAGACGCAGCAGAAAGCTCCCCGGCTCACCGGGGCTACTCCGCTTCCGGCCTCGTCTTTTCCTCATCGCGGCCGGACTGTTGGGCACCCGACTGCACCCCAATGTGCCCAAACCCATGTGAGTCTAGGCTTGTTGCTGAACCTCGTCAAGCCTCCCGGAACCAGCCTGAGAACCCCTCCGCCGCCCGGCTCGCCCGCACCGGCCATCCCACCTGCCCGCGTCGCCCGGCAAACAATTACACTTGAGCCTGTGAAACCCTCTGCTCAGCTCATCCAGCCCAGCCGCAAAGAGTTCCTGGCCCTAGCCCGGGAGCACACCCTTGTCCCCGTCTACCACACGCTCACCGCCGACCTCGAAACCCCCGTCTCGGCCTTCCTGCGCGCGGCCTGGGAACAGCCGGAGTGCTTTCTGCTGGAATCCGTCGAGGGTGGCGAGCAGGTTGGCCGCTACACCTTCATCGGCCTCAACCCCTACAAGCGCATCGTTGCGCGCGGCCGCCAGATCGCCATTACCGAAGGCAAGCGCACCACCCGCATCGAGGGCGACGTCTTCCGGGTGCTGCATCAGGCGCTCGACGGACACACCCCCGCCCGCATTCCCGGCCTGCCGCCCTTCACCGCCGGTGCCGTCGGCTTCTTCGCCTATGACGCCGTACGCCAGATCGAGCACCTGCCCCAGCACGCCAAGGACGAGCTAGGCGTCCCCGACGCCTGCCTGCTCTTCTTCGACGAGGTGCTGGCCTTCGATCATGTCCGCAAGCAGATCTGGCTCATCGTCACCGCCGACCTCACACTCGGCTCTCCCGACGCGGCCTACTCCGACGCAATCAAGCGCCTGGCCCGGCTGGAGAAGCGCCTCACCCGCCCGCTGCCCAGGCTGCCCAAAGTCAAGCAGACCGGCAAGCTCAAAGTCTCCTCCCGCACCCGCAAGCGCGACTTCCTCGCCGCCGTCGAGCGCACCCGCGAGTACATCGCCGCCGGAGACGTCTTCCAGACCGTCCTCTCGCAGCGCTTCGACGTGGAAACCAAGGCGGACACCTTCCAGATCTACCGCGCCCTCCGCACCGTCAACCCCAGCCCCTACATGTATTTCCTGCGCTTCACGCCCGATGGTCCCCTCGGCGCCTCCACCGGCAAAAAGTCACCCGGCAAAAAGAAGCACGCTGCCATCGAGCTCGCCGGCTCCTCGCCCGAGCTGCTCGTGCGCGTCCACGACAGCAAAGTCGAGTACCGCCCCATCGCCGGCACCCGCCCCCGCGGAGCCACCGAGGCCGAGGACATCGCCCTCGAAAAAGAAATGCTTCACGATCAAAAAGAGCGCGCCGAGCACGTCATGCTCGTTGACCTGGGCCGCAACGATGTCGGTCGCGTCAGCCAGTTCGGCTCCGTCAAGGTTGATCGCCTCATGTTCGTTGAGCGCTACAGCCACGTCATGCACATCGTCAGCGCCATTGAGGGCACACTCAAGCCCGAGCTCACTGCGGTCGATGCCCTTCGCGCCTGCTTCCCCGCCGGCACCCTCAGCGGTGCGCCAAAGGTCCGCGCCATGGAGATCATCGAAGAGCTCGAGCCCGCCCGCCGCGGCACCTACGGCGGCGCGGTCCTCTACGCCGACTTCTCCGGCAACCTCGACTCCTGTATCGCCATCCGCTCGCTGCTCGTCAAAAACGGCATGGGATACGTCCAGTCCGGCGCCGGCATCGTGGCCGACTCCGTTCCCGCATCCGAGCATCAGGAGTGCATCAACAAGGCCCAGGCCGTCATACGCGCCATCGAGCGGGCACGCGAGCTATAGCCCGCCCCCTCAGGACTCCGCGCCAAACACGCGCCGGAAGAATCGCCCAATGCGCCGGAAGAAGCCGGACTTCTTCTTCGCTGCGGGCTTCGCCTTCGCCGGCTTCGTCGGAGACACCGCCTTCGGCTCAGGCTGCGCGGCGGCAACCTCGGCCGGCGCCTCTGCCGCATGCGTCCCGCTCTGAAACACCAGCGGCTCCGTCCCCTGCGCCTTCTCTCCCGCTGCGTGCGCCGGGCTCGGCTTGGGTTTCGCCATCGGAGCCAGCCCCGCGCTCTGCGCCAGCGGAAACTCATTCGTACCCGGATGCGTCTCCGCCGGACATCCGCACGGCTCCTTCTCCTGGTCCACCACCTCGCGCACGCTGCCGTGCTGGAACATCACCCGCTGCCCCGGCTGCACCCGGTAGTCGCCGCTGTCAAACACGCTCGTCACCAGCACATACGGCGCGCCCGCTCCGGCGTTATCCACGCAGGTATCGCCATTCTGTCCCAGCCGCACCTTCACGTCGGCCGAGCCCGGCCCGCTGATCAGAATGCGAAAATCCGGCGTCATCACAATGTCGGAGTTCCGGCCCGTGGCAAAGCTCGCCTCCACCGCCCCGTGGTCCAGCGCCATCATCAGCCCCGGAGTCTCCCCCGCAGGCACGCCTGCATCCGCCGCCAGCTTCACCGTCGTTGAGGCGCACACCCGCAGCGTTCCACGGTGCGGTAGCAACACCTCGGCCGTCGTCGCGCCCGCCGTCACCGTGCCGCTGCCCGCGATAATTGCCTTGCCCGCCGTCACTTCCAGCGCGCCCGTCACCGTCGCGGCGCTGCCCGGGTTGTGGCTGTCCAGCGGAACAATCGCAATCGGCCCCATCGCCGTCACGCCTGCTGCCGTCGCACCCGTCGTCATCGCGCCCGTCTGCGCCATCAGCGGAGCGGCCAGCGCCACTGCCGCCCACGCGCCTGCGCGCCGTGCGTACCGGCCGTGCCCGTGCAATTCGATTCGCGGCAGTTCCTGCATGAGCCTACATGTCCAGAAAGTTGCGGATCATCTGGTGTCCGCCCTCGGTCAACACGCTCTCCGGGTGGAACTGCACACCCTCAATCGGCAGCGTGCGATGCCGCAGACCCATAATCACGGAGCCGTCCTCTTCCTGCGTCCGCGCCGTCACCACCAGTTCCTTGGGCAGCGTCTCCTCCGCCACAATCAGCGAGTGGTATCGCGTGCACGTCAGCGGGTTCGGCAATCCGGCAAAGATCCCCTTGCCGTCGTGCGTCACCGGGCTCGTCTTCCCGTGCATCAGATGCCGCGCCCGCACCACCTGCCCGCCAAACGCCTCGCCAATCGCCTGGTGCCCCAGGCAAACCCCCAGAATCGGCGCCTTGCCCGCCATGTGCCGGATCAGAGGAACCAGGATGCCCGCCTCGTGCGGCGTACACGGCCCCGGAGACAGCAGAATCCGCTCCGGCTTCAGAGCCTCCACCTCCTCCACCGTCAGCTCGTCGTTCCGGCGCACCACAACCTCCGCGCCCAGTTCGCCCAGGTACTGGACAAGGTTGTACGTAAAGGAGTCGTAGTTATCGAGAACAAAAACCATGGTTCTGACCAGTGTAACCCGCCCATCAAACGCCCACCGCCCCACCCCACGTCATCCTGTGCCGGGTGCCGGGTGCCCCAGGTCTCACCTTTGAGACCTGGGATTACAAACGCCTGCAGTTACCAAGATCCGGGGTGCCCTATTCATGCCGCGCCCTTTGCGGCATGAGTGGGAGACCACAACCCGACCCCAGCCCCGTCAGCGGTTGCCCCACCCTTGTCCGCAGGACAGGGTGGGAGCCTCACCCCTGTCAACTCCAAAA
>JAJXWS010000112.1 GCA_021781495.1 Acidobacteriota bacterium
GGTGGAGATCTGCAAGCAGCCGGAGTTGGCCGCGGAGGTGACGATTACGGCGGCGGAGAAGCTGGGCGTGGATGCGGCGATTATCTTTGCCGATCTGCTGCTGCCGCTGGAGCCGATGGGGTTGCCGTTTGAGTTTCAGGCGGGCGAAGGGCCGGTGGTGCATCACCCGGTGCGCACGGCGGAGGATGTGAAGGCGCTACGGACGGATCGCGCGGCGGAGCTGGGCTATGTGGCGCGGGCGATTGAGAAGGTGGCGGCGCACTTTCACGAGCGGCTGGGTGTGATTGGCTTTTGCGGGGCGCCGTATACGCTGGCGAGCTACATGATTGAAGGCGGCGGCTCGCGGAACTATGTGCATACGAAGCAGATGATGTATGGCGACACCACTGCGTGGCGCATGCTGCTGGACAAGATTGTCACGGTGCTGGTGGAGTACTGCCGCTTGCAGGTGCAGGCAGGCGCGGACGTGATTCAGATTTTTGATAGCTGGGTTGGGTCGCTGAGCCTGGCCGATTACAACGACTATGCGTTTGAGGCGAGCAAGCGGCTGGTGCGCGCGGTGCAGGCGCTGGGCGTGCCGGTGATCTACTTTGGCGTGGAGACGGCGGGGTTGCTGGGCGCGATGGCGGAGACGGGCGCGGACGTGATGGGGCTGGACTGGCGGCAGCCGCTGGATGAGGGCTGGCGCGCGGTGGGGCACACGCGCGCGGTGCAGGGGAATCTGGACCCGATTACGCTGTTTGCGCCGCTGGAGGTGCTGGAGCGGCGGGTGAAGGAGATTCTGCGGGCGGCGGGCGGACGGCCGGGGCACATCTTCAACCTGGGGCACGGGATTGTGCCGGGGACTCCGGTGGAGAATGTGCAGGCAGTGGTGAAGATGGTGCGGGAGTACAGGGGGCAGGGATCAGTGGTCAGTGGTCAGTGATCAGGGGTCAGGGATTCGACTCGCTCGGAGGGCGAATGGAGAACGTGAGCGCGGAGCGAAGGCCATCAGGATCCGCACGGGTTAGCTGGGTCGAATCCAAGCCGATGTTCACAGCATTCTCCTCCGCCGCGTGGGTCTCTGTTTTTCTAGCAATCTGCGCGCTCGTAGCAGTCGTAACGGGTAAGGAATACAAGTCTCCTCCCTTCAACAATCCGCTCTTGGTCATATTTGCTTTCGCGTCGCTTGGCTTGTTGGCGTTGGCGGTGCTGATGATCACCCTTGGCATGGTGGCCTACTGCATATGGCGTGGCCGCGGATCGGTTCCAAGGAAGGCAGCTTGGCTGTTACTGTTCTTCTTCACTGCGCCCTTTGGGCCTACGCTGTATTTCTTTTGCGTCTATAGGAAGCAAGTCTTGGCCTTGCGTGAGGAGATGAATGGGTAATCAAGCTGTCCTACTGCTGGCGCATGGGACGCCGGAGACGGTGGAGCAGATTCCCGAGTATCTGCGGAACGTGGTGAGCGGGCGTCCGCTGCCGCAGGCGGTGATTGAAGAGATTCAGCACCGGTATGCGCTGATCGGGCGGAGTCCGCTGACGGAGCTGACGCTGGAGCAGGGGCGCATGGTGGAGGCGCTGCTGGCGGAGGCGGGCGAGGCGGTGCGCGTGTATGTGGGCATGCGCAACTGGCGACCGTATATTCCCGATGTCGTGAAGCAGATGCGCGCGGACGGTGTGGAGGCGGCGGCGGTGATCTGTCTGGCGCCGCAGAACTCGCGGACGAGCGTGGGGCTGTATAAGCGGGCGACGCAGGCCGAAGCGGGGCCGATGCGGATTGATTTCACCGAGGGGTGGGCGCAGCATCCGCTGCTGGCGGAGGCCTTTGCGGAGCGGCTGCGGGCGGCGATGGCGCGGCTGAAGGCGGAGACGGGCGAGAACGCTCCTGTGCTGTTCACAGCGCACAGCGTGCCCTGCCGGACGATTCAGACGCCGGCGGTGAGTGAAGGGCAGCCGCGGCTGTGGCCGGGCGCGGATGCGGACCCGTATGCCGAGGAGGCGAAGCACACGGCGGCACTGGTGGCCGAGCGCGTGCCCGAGATTCCGCGGTGGTGGTTTGCGTTTCAGAGCCAGGGCGCGAGCGGCGGGCCGTGGATTGGGCCGACGGTGGAGGCGACGCTGGATGCGATTGCGGCGGAGGGCGTGAAGACGCTGCTGCTGCAGCCGGTGGGCTTTCTGTGCGACCACGTGGAGATCTTGTACGACGTGGATATTGCGTTCAAGGAGTATGCGCGGAAGCTGGGCGTGCGGCTGGAGCGGCCGGAGTCACTGAATGCGTCGGGGAAGCTGGCGGAGGCGGTAGCGGATTTGGCGCGGAAGGGGCTGGCGCGACTGCGGGGGTAGGGCTGCGGCGGAGTCATGATGGGGAGATGGGAGCGACCCGCCGACTCGGTCCGAAGACCCGCTCATTGCGATGAGGGTGCGATGAAACGGGGCACAGCCCAATACACTTCGTAGCTTATAGTGACTTCCGTGACCGGGCCAGCTGCCGTAATTCGTCGGGTAGGTGACTTCTACACTGAGATTGTGGGCGCTACCTCAGTTCGACGATATACGTCTTGGTCCGGTCGCAATCGGTCTCGTGATAGATCCAGGCCGCATTTGGAGATGCTTGCACGATCTTGTTAAGAGCTTCTTGGAGCGAGAGATTCTGGATGTTTATGCGAACAGGTACGGACTGTCTCGGAAGGGGGTGGCTTTCACCCGCGAACAGACCGATCCCGCTCATACCCGGTTTGAGACTGAGCGCGGCTGCACGCTCTCGCACCTCGGGGAGGGCCAATACATCTCCAATCACAGCGAGGATTTCCCGATCCGTCATATCCTTCTGATATCTCGCGATCCTGGTCTGTAGAAGGGGTACGCCGCCTCGCGGCATCAGGTTGACGACGCCGCCATTCAGTTCCCACCTATAACCTGGGTTGGCGGCCACTAGAGCGTCCATGGCTTGTTGAACGGTGGTTCCCTTCTTAATATTTAGACGCGCCTTCGGCAAGTCCGAGCAGGCTGCTATTTCGGCGACGCCTCCGTGGAGCCCTGTGCCGTGGAGAAGGTACAGAAGAATATCTTGCACTCGCCAATTCTGCACTTCGACATCGTGGTCAATGCGAATGTCGGCCGGTTGCGGTTTCTGCGCAGGAGCTAACTGCTGCGTTGTCATTGGCCAGCCAGACGCAACCAATATCCAAGTAAGTAAGCAAATGAAACACTTCACGTTACTCCCTCCGTTGCTCATGGTGGCAGGTGGCCCGGTCACGGAATCCACTATAAGCTACGGAGTTTCGAGAAGTGTGCCTCGTTGATCGAGAGTTGAGATGGTCGCTTTCCCAGGTCTCAGAAGCGAGATCTCCACCCCGCGGACGAAGACCTGTCCGCGGGGACCCCGGACCTGGGGCACCCATTTCCTTGCTATTGCGAGCATCCCACGAAGTGGGTTACTCGCTCCCGTGGTTACTTGCCACGTGGTCGCTCGCCTCCATCGTTCATCGTCCCCGTGGTTCCTTGCGCGCGTGGTTATTGGCGGAGGAGGTTTTTGGCGATGAAGAAGACGTTGGCGGGGCGCTCGGCGAGGCGGCGCATGAAGTAGGGGTACCACTCGCGGCCGAAGGGCGTGTAGACGCGGACGTTGTAGCCCTCGGCGACGAGCTTGCGCTGCAGGTCGCGGCGGACACCATAGAGCATTTGGAACTCGAATTTGCCGGGCGCGATGTTGTGCGCGGCGGCGTAGGCTTTGGCGGCGGCGATCATGGCGGGGTCGTGGGTGGCGAGGCCGTGGTAGATGCCGCTGGAGAGCAGCGTGCCGGTGAGCTTGACGTAGTTGGCGTCGACGTCGGCCTTGCGCGGGAAGGCGAGGTTGGCGGGCTCTTTGTAGGCGCCTTTGCAGAGGCGGACGCGGATGCCTTCGGTCATGAGCTGGTCGACGTCGGTTTGGGAGCGGTAGAGGTAGGCCTGGATGACGATGCCGATGTGGCCGCGGAGGCCGGGCTCGGCATGGATGCGGCGGACGATGTCGAGGGTGACGTCGGTGAGGGTGGAGTCCTCCATGTCGATGCGGAGGAAGCTGCCGGTGGACTGGGCGTGCTGGGTGAGGCTGAGGGCGATGTCTTCTGCGAGCGCGGGGTCGAGGGTGAGGCCCATCTGGGTGAGCTTGACGCTGATGTTGGAGTCAAGCTTGCGGGCGCTGATGAAGTCGAGGAGCTGGTGATAGATGGCGGCGGCGGCGCGGGCCTCGGCCTCGGAGGTGACGCTTTCGCCGAGGGAGTCGAGGGTGACGGACATGCCCTGGCGATTGACGGAGGCGGCGACGCGGAGCGCGTCTTCGATTTCAAGGCCGGCGACGAAGCGGGAGCTGAGCTTATTGCCGAAGCGGGAGTGCTCACTGAAGCGGCGGAGGGAGCGGTTGCGGGAGAGAGCGATAAAGGCAGAGCGAAGTACGGGCATGGAGCCATCCTGCCGGCTGGAGCGCAGGGGAACGGCCGTGCAGCCGGAAAGAGTAGTTTCGCATATAGGGGCGGGGGAACGGGGTGCGCGGGCTGCCTTCGGGTATCCGGGTGGTGAGTGGATTGCGAGGCGATCGCTTTGTTGATTTGAAGGATGATCCAGTTTCTACGGATCGGCGGGCTGCAGTGAGATGTCGAGTTGGAGCGAAGCGCCCGAGGCGATGTGGATGGGATAGCCGATGCCGAGGCTCTGGTTCCATTCGAGGAATCCCGGCGAAGTGACGTGGATGAGCAGATCTTTATCCGGCGGAACGAGGAGAGCGCGACCCGACAGATAGCCCATGGTAAGGATGGGATGCGAGGGGTCCTCTTGAGATGCAACTTTACCTTCAATTGCTTTGATGAGTTCGCCGGTGTTTTGATTGGTGAGATGGATGTAGAGAAACCCGGCCTTGGGCGGGAGGTGAACATCGAACTTCGCCTCTGGGTGCTGGGGTGAGAGTGTTGCTTGTGGCGCGGGACCGGACAGGCTGTAGCCTTCGGTGTAATAGGAATAGCCCTGCTTCTCGTCGACGGCAAAGACGGTCCATCTGCCCCACTCAGAGAGGTTTTCGAAGCGGTAGTTGCCGTTGTCGTCGGTTTCGGTGGTGGGCAGCATGCTGCCGAGTCCGACACCAAAGGGCTCTGCCGCCATGAGAAGATGCTTCGCCGGTTGCCCATTCGGATCGAAGACGGTTCCATAGACGACGCCCTTTGGGGCGGGCCGCTCGGGCTTCTGTGCCGGGAGGAACGCAGCCAAGAGAAGGCCGAAGAAGGCGGGCGCAATCCTCATGACGAGGAATCTTATCACTCGATTCATTTGGCGTCGCGGATTCTGGAGGTTTGCAACCAGTGCTCTCGCAATGCGGATGGGCGAGGAACGCGGAGGCCGGGGGATTCGTATGCTGAGGAAGCTCTGCCCGTCGTGGGCTGGTCCCGGAAGCAATTTCATGGAGGTCTAATCCGATGTTCCGAACCCGATTTTTGTCGACTGCATTCCTCGTTCTCGTTGCAGCGGGTGGCCTTTGCCGTGGACAGGCGATGCCACAGACCGCGGGCACGACGTTGAGCGGGAAAGCGGTGACGCTGGCGGAGGCGGTGCGGGGACAGCGGGTGGTGCTGGTGGCGGGGTTCAGCCGCGCGGGCGGGTCGGGCACGGGGGCGTGGGTGAAGGCCGTGGAGGGCGATCCGGCGCTGCGGGGCGTGACGGTGTGGCAGGTGGCGATGCTGGCGGGTGCGCCGGGGTTTGTGCGGGGGATGATTCAGAGCGGGATGCGGAAGGGCCTGACGGCGGCGGAGCAGGAGCGGTTTGTGGTGCTGGCGGAGGATGAGGCGGCGTGGCGGAGCTACTTTGGCGTGACCGAGGACGATGTGCCGTATGTGATGCTGCTGGACGCGGCGGGCAAGGTGCTGTGGCGGGGCCACGGCGCAGCAGCCGGGCTGGAGCCGGCGCTGCGCGGGGCGGTGAAGTAGGGGCTACTCGAGGCGGAAGAGCGCGCAGCCGTGGGCGGGGAGTTCGACGCTGAGGGAAGAAGCGGCGGGGATGTGCTTCTGGTCCCAGACGTTGTAGACGGCGTGAGGCGTGTTGGCGAGGTGGAAGACCATCCACGGCAGGGTTGCTTTCGTGGGCGCGTCGGCGAGGTTGAAGACGGCGATGTAGGTGTGGGGGTGAGGGCCGCCGGTGCGGGCGATCCAGTAGCGCTGCGGGTAGGCCTGGCGCGCGGCGGGGTCGGCGGGGAGCTCGCCGGGATGGCTTTCGACGGCGGTCTGGTTGAGGCGCAGGACTTCTTCGTTGCTCATGAGGGAGCGGGTGAAGGGATCGAGGCGGGTGAGGTTGGCGCCCATGATGAGGGGCGAGCGGGAGATGGCCCAGAGGGTGAACTCGGTGCGCTGCTCGTCGGGTGTGTAGCGCGAGGTGCGGGGC